>CAKRCL010000001.1 GCA_934307335.1 uncultured Dorea sp.
GTAGGCCAGGTGAATGCTTACATCAAGAACATGTTTACTCAGGATTACATGTTGAACCGTATCTATGTGAAGGGCGAAGTGTCCAATTGTAAGTATCATACTTCAGGACATATATATTTTTCTCTGAAAGATGAGTCTGGAACGATTGCCTGCGTAATGTTCGCTGGGCAACGCGGCGGACTCTCTTTTCGTATATGTGACGGTCAGCAGATTGTAGTGTTCGGACAGGTAAATGTCTATGAAAGAGGCGGCTCTTATCAGCTATATGCAAGAGAAATTCGTTTGGATGGGGAAGGTGTTCTTTATGAGCGTTTTCAGGCTCTTAAGCGTGAATTAGAAGAGATGGGAATGTTTGCACCGGAATATAAGAGACCGATTCCGGCATATGCCAGAAGAATTGGTATTGTGACTGCGCCGACCGGAGCAGCAGTCAGAGATATTATGAACATTTCCAGACGGAGAAATCCGTATGTACAGTTGATACTTTATCCGGCACTTGTACAGGGAGCCGGAGCAAAGGAGAGCATAGTGCAGGGAATCCGTCTTTTAGACCAGCAGAATGTAGACGTAATTATTGTAGGACGTGGCGGAGGCTCAATAGAAGATCTTTGGGCTTTTAATGAAGAAGAAGTTGCCAGGGCGATTTTTTATTGTAAAACACCGATTATTTCTGCAGTCGGACATGAGACTGATACGACAATTGCGGATTATGTGGCGGATTTACGGGCACCGACACCTTCTGCCGCCGCAGAACTGGCTGTTTATGATTACTGGCAGGTTCAGGAATATCTGGACACCGGCAGACGAAAATTACTGACAAATCTACATGCAAAATTAGAAATCGCCAGGCTTCGAACTGAAAAGTATGAGACGAAATTAAAATACATGCATCCGGAATATAAACTTCAGAATTACAGACAGAGACTTGCGGAAGTGGAAGAAAAGATGCATGTACTGATGGATCGAAAGATAGAACAGAACAGACATAAGCTGGCTGTCTATATGGAACAGATGAAAGGGCTGTCACCACTTCTGAAATTGAATCAGGGATATGCTTATATTGAAAATTTAGATGCAAAAGCAATCCGAAGTATCAATCAGGTAGAATGTGGTGAAAGTCTGTCGGCATATGTAACAGATGGGGTGATCCGGATGACGGTCGAGAGTGTAAAGGAGGAGAACCATGGCTAAGGAAGAAAAAACATTAGATGAGATGTTTCAGGAATTGGATTTATTGATTCAGGCTATGGAGAAGCCAGATGTATCTCTGGAGGATTCTTTTCAGATGTATCATCAGGGAATTGATATGCTGAAAGCATGTAATGATAAGATGGATAAGATAGAAAAGCAGATGCTGGTTTTAGATAATGAAGGAGAAACACATGAGTTTGAATCTTGATTTTAAGGCACAAAGAGAAGAAAAGGTCAGGGAAATCGAGAACTCCCTGCAAAGTTATCTGCCTGAGCAAAAAGGTTATCAGAAGATAATTATGGAAGCGATGGAATATAGTCTTCTGGCCGGAGGAAAAAGACTTCGTCCGATGTTGATGAAGGAAACATATACTTTATTTGGCGGTCATTCAAAAGCAATCGAGCCTTTCATGGCTGCGATAGAGATGATTCATACATATTCTCTTGTGCATGATGATCTTCCGGCAATGGATAATGATGAGTATCGAAGAGGTCGTAAGACGACCAATGTTGTATATGGAGAAGACATGGCAATCCTTGCAGGAGATGCCTTATTAAATTATGCATTTGAAACAGCAGTCAAAGCATTTTCACTGGAGCCGTCAGACAGCCTGATAATCGGCAGTGCGATCCGTGTACTTGGCGAAAAAGCAGGAATCCACGGAATGCTTGGCGGTCAGGTTATTGATGTAAAAGAGACCGGACATGCAGTGTCAAAGGACATCCTGGATACAATTTATGAATTAAAGACAGGAGCACTGATTGAGGCTTCTATGATGATAGGTGCGATTCTTGGTGAAGCTGGTCAGGAAGATGTAGAGAAAGTTGAAAAGATTGCCGGACTTGTAGGACTGGCATTTCAGGTGCAGGATGATATTTTAGATGTTACCAGTACTCAGGAAGAACTGGGAAAACCAACACATAGCGATGAAAAGAATGAAAAGACTACTTATGTAACACTTCTTGGCATTGAAGAGGCAGAAAAAGTGGTCGAAGAAAAGTCAGAAGAGGCAATTCGCCTTCTTCGAACACTTCCGAATGAAAATCCATATCTGGAAGAATTACTTATGAATCTGATCCATAGGAAAAAGTAGAGGGGGACCAGGATGCTGGAACGTATACAAAAAGAAAATGACATAAAAAAACTAAACAGTGAGGAGCTTTTTGAACTGGCCGGAGAGATCCGGGAGTTTCTTGTAGAAAAAGTAAGTAAGACAGGAGGACATCTGGCGTCTAATCTTGGAGTAGTGGAACTTACGATGGCACTTCATCTAACGTGTGATCTTCCGGAAGATAAGATTATCTGGGATGTCGGACACCAGTCTTACACACACAAATTGTTGACCGGCCGCAAGAATGGATTCGAAGATCTTCGCAGCTATGGAGGAATGAGTGGATTTCCGAAGAGAAAGGAAAGCTTATGCGATGCATTTGATACTGGACATAGTTCTACATCCATCTCAGCAGGACTTGGCTATGTAAGAGCGCGGGATTTGAAGCAGGAAAATTACAGTGTGATCTCAGTCATCGGAGATGGTTCTCTGACTGGCGGAATGGCTTATGAAGCCTTGAATAATGCATCAAATCTGAAAACCAATTTTATTGTTGTGTTGAATGACAATCATATGTCGATTTCAGAAAATGTAGGAGGAATGTCCAGATATCTGGCAAATTTAAGAACAGCAGATATTTATACCGGATTAAAAAAAGGTGTAACGAATGTACTGCAGCAGGTTCCTGTTATGGGAGATCGTATGATCGAGCATATCCGTAAGACGAAGAGCAGTATCAAGCAGCTTGTGGTGCCTGGAATGTTTTTTGAAGATATGGGGATTACTTATCTTGGACCAATTCCGGGACATAATCTGCCGATGCTTTGTAAGGCGTTAAAAGAGGCGAAGAAAGTGGAAGGCCCGGTATTGCTTCATGTCATGACGACAAAAGGAAAAGGTTATAAACCAGCAGAGATCGCACCGGATAAATTCCATGGCATAGGACCATTTGACGTAGAAAGCGGAAAGGTGCTTGCAAAAAAGGATGGAGATACTTATACAGATGTATTTGGAAAAGTACTCTGTGATGAGGCATCAAAAAATCCGGATATTGTGGCAATTACAGCTGCTATGGCAGACGGAACCGGACTTGCAAGGTTTAAAAAATATCATCCGGATCGTTTTTTTGATGTTGGAATTGCTGAAGAACATGGCGTGACTTTTGCGGCGGGGCTTGCAGCAGGTGGGTTAAAACCAGTATTTGCGGTATATTCTTCATTTTTGCAGAGAGGATATGATCAGTTGATCCATGATGTGGCACTTCAAAATCTGCCGGTGGTATTCGGTGTGGATCGTGCGGGTCTTGTCGGAAGTGACGGAGAGACTCATCAGGGAATATTCGATCTGTCATATTTATCGAATATCCCGAATATGACAGTTATGTCTCCGAAGAATAAGTGGGAACTGGCGGATATGCTTCGATTTGCACTTCAGATGAATGCGCCGGTCGCAATTCGTTATCCGAGAGGAAAGGCTTATGATGGATACGAAGGATGCAGAGAAGAAATCCGTTATGGAAAGAGTGAACGTATTTATGCGGGGAAAGAGATTGCAATTTTGAGTGTGGGACATATGTTTGAAGAAGCTGTGAAGACAAGAGAAAAACTTGTAGTACAGGGATTTGAACCTACACTTATTAATATGCGGTTCATAAAGCCGATAGATGAGGCAATGATAGACGAAGCCTGTCAGACACATAAATTGATTGCTGTTATTGAGGAGAATGTTCAGACAGGAGCATGTGGAGAGCATGTGTCAGAATATGTAATGCGAAAGCGGCTCCCGGCTCATGTACTGACATTGGCATTACCGGATGATTATGTTGAGCATGGAAGCGTGGAAGTTCTTCGAAGAATGACAGGAATTGACAGCGAAAGTATGTCTGAAAAAATCATAGAGACGTATAAGGAGTTATAGAAGATGAAAGAACGTTTGGATGTGTTACTGGTAAAAAGAAATCTTGCAGCGTCCAGAGAGAAAGCAAAAGCAATTATTATGTCTGGAAATGTATACGTAGATAACCAGAAAGAAGATAAACCAGGCACTACATTTCCAGAGGAATCTAAGATAGAAGTGCGAGGACATACACTGCCGTATGTCAGTCGTGGCGGACTGAAGTTAGAAAAAGCTATGAAAGAATTTCAGGTGTCTGTAGAGGGCAAGGTCTGTACGGATGTAGGATCATCTACAGGGGGATTTACAGACTGCATGCTTCAAAATGGTGCAGTGAAGGTATTTGCTATAGATGTAGGACATGGACAACTGGACTGGAAACTGCGTCAGGATGAACGGGTCGTATGTATGGAGAAGACGAATATCCGCTATGTGACGCCGGAAGATATTGGAGAACCTGTAGATTTTTCATCCATAGATGTATCTTTTATATCACTGACGAAGGTTCTGATGCCGATCCGTGATTATCTGACACCACATGGACAGATTGTTGCACTGATCAAACCGCAATTTGAGGCGGGGAGAGAAAAGGTCGGAAAAAAAGGTGTTGTACGTGAAAAGAGTACGCACTTAGAAGTAGTGAATATGATTTTAGATTATGCATCCACACATGGATTCCATGTGCTTGATCTTACATTTTCTCCAATTAAGGGACCGGAAGGGAATATTGAATATCTGGTTCATTTAGAGAAATGTGAAGAACCAGGAGATGTAGATGAAAAAATTCAAATAGAGAAAATTGTAGACGAGGCTTTTGGAA
The DNA here is from genome assembly GCA_934307335.1 of uncultured Dorea sp. Classification (GTDB taxonomy): domain Bacteria; phylum Bacillota; class Clostridia; order Lachnospirales; family Lachnospiraceae; genus Dorea. The sequence goes on from CAKRCL010000001.1 coordinate 4,957, forward strand.
ACCTCGCAAAAAAGGAATAAAGTTATGGCAGAGAGAGTGTTGATTGTAACAAATGATGGCAAGGATCCCGAGCATTTGGTGACGGATCGAGTAAAGGCTTATCTTACGAAAGCAGGAAAAATATGTCTGCAATGTCCGAAAGATAATAACAATGCTATTGTTTCAGAACAGATACCACCGGATTTGGATTATGCAATCGTCATTGGGGGTGACGGAAGCTTTATCGAGGTGGCGCGAGCACTTCGGGGAAGGGATGTTCCGATTCTGGGAGTTAATATGGGAACATTGGGATACCTGACAGAGGTGGAACTGACGAATATTGAAAGTGCCCTTGACAGGGTTATAAAAGGGAGATATACCGTTGAAAAGCGAATGATGCTGGAAGGAAGTTTTGACGGAGAGAGGATGGATCTTGCGTTAAACGATATTGTTGTTGCCAGAAAAGGTGCGGTGCGCGTGATTCATTTCCATCTGTTTGTTAATGGAGAATTATTAAATTCTTACGGTGCAGATGGAGTTATTATTTCTACACCTACAGGCTCGACAGCATATAACCTTGCAGCCGGAGGTCCGATTGTTGAACCAACGGCTTCCATGATCGTGATCACGCCTATTTGTCCGCATGCATTAAATACAAGCAGTATTGTGCTTTCTTCGGATGATGAAATTGTAATACAGATTGGAGAAGGAAAGCATGGGATACCAGATGAAGCATATGTAGCATTTGATGGTGTAGATGAGGTAGAGCTGACTTCCGGAGATATGGTCGAAATTCGAAAGGCAGAAGCACAGACGAGAATTATCAAATTAAACCAGGATAGTTTTCTGGAAACTCTTCGCAGAAAGATGAAAGGGAATTAGTATTATGAAAGTGAACAGACATGCCAAGATTATAGAGTTGATTGGTAAATATCATATTGAAACCCAGGAAGAACTGGCTGACTATCTGAATAAAGAAGGATTTAAAGTAACTCAGGCAACGGTATCTCGTGATATCCGTGATTTAAAATTGACAAAGATTCCGGCTGAGAATGGAAAGCAGAAATATGCACTTCATCAGGAAAATACGAATGGCATGAGTGAAAAATATATCCGTGTCTTAAGAGATGGATATCTGTCTATGGATATGGCACAGAATATTCTTGTTATTAAAACAGTATCCGGAATGGCGATGGCCGTCTGCCTGGCAATTGACGCAATGAACTGGAGCGAGGTTGTTGGCAGCATTGCAGGAGATGACACGATTATGTGTGCAATCCGAACAACTGAAGATACTCCGAAAGTAATGGACAATATTCGGAAGATCGTTCGACAGGAGGAATAGATGTTACAGAGTTTACATGTAAAAAATCTGGCATTGATTGATGAGATTGAGGTAGAATTTTCAGAAGGTTTAAATATTCTGACAGGAGAAACGGGAGCCGGAAAGTCAATTATTCTCGGTTCTGTGAACCTGGCTCTTGGAGGAAGATATACAAAAGACTTGATCCGGCAAGGTGAGAAGTATGCCCTTGTGGAGCTGGTTTTTTCTGTTACAGAAAAAAGCCGTCTGGAAGCACTGGAAAAGCTGGATATTTATCCGGAAGACGGACTTTTGATTTTAAGTCGAAAATTAATGGATGGCAGAAGTGTAAGCCGAATTAATGGGGAAACCGTAACGATTGCTGTTTTAAAAGAAGTTGCAGGGATACTGATCGATATTCATGGACAACATGAACATCAGTCTTTACTGTATAAAAAGAATCACCTCGGATTTGTTGATGCATTTGCATGGGAATATCTTGCAGATGTAAAAAAGCAAGTAAAATGTGCTTATCAGGAATATCAGTCGAGTAAGAAGTGCCTTGAAGAAGCAGATATGGATGAGGCAAGCCGTGTGAAGGAACTGGATTTTCTCAGATTTGAAGTTTCGGAAATTGAAGATGCAATGCTGAAAGAAGGAGAGGATGAAGAACTCGAAAGTGCTTTCAAACGCATGGAAAATGGACGGAAAATTCAAGAGGGAATACGGGGGGCTTATGCATATACAGGCAATGAAGATGGGAATGCAAGCGAAAGTATCAGTCGTGCAATTCGTGAATTGGCTTCTGTCGGTAATCTGGATGACAAAGCAGGAAATCTTTATAATCAGCTTATGGAGATTGATGCGTTATTAAATGATTTTAATCATGACCTGGCTGAATATCAGGAGAGTCTGGAATTTTCAGAGGAAGATTACGTGACAACGACAGAACGTTTGAACGAAATTAATCGTTTGAAGACGAAATATGGGACAGATATTCAGGGAATTCTTTCTTATTGTGAGAATCAGCAAGAAAAGATACAAAAACTGGAAGACTATGAAAATTATATTGATGGTCTGAAAAAAGAACTGAAGGATAAAGAGTCACGGCTTGAAAAGACGAGCCGAGAGCTTACAAAGATTCGTAAGAATCAGGCTCAGATTATGGAACAGGCTATTACAGATGGGCTGATGGATCTGAATTTTGAAGATGTGAAATTTGCTATTGCATTTGAAAAAGCGGCGTCTTATTCATTTCATGGAGCAGATGATGTGGAATTTATGATTTCGTTGAATCCTGGACAACCTGTACGACCTTTGACAGAAGTTGCATCGGGTGGTGAACTGTCCAGAATTATGCTTGTTATCAAGAGTGTCATGGCGGACCGCGATGAAATTCCGACACTGATTTTTGATGAAATTGATGTTGGAATCAGTGGAAGAACTGCACAAAAAGTATCTGAAAAAATGGCGCTGATCGGAAAGAAACATCAAGTTATCTGTATTACACATCTGGCGCAGATTGCAGCTATGGCAGATCACCATTTTATGATTGAAAAGAAAGTGTCAGATGGTCAGACACAGACGTCTATTCGTGAGCTGAAAGCAGATGAATCAACAAACGAACTGGCTAGGATCCTAGGTGGAGCAAAAATTACAGAAACTGTACTGGAAAATGCAAAAGAAATGCAGGAACTGGCAAGACAGATTAAAAAATAAAAGAATTGAAAATTTTATAATATCACATACTAAGACAGGTGTTCGAAGATAAGAATATCTGTCTTTTTAATTACATTTGGGGAGGGAACAATGAAAAAGTATTGGTATCGTAGAATTTTAATTATGGTTCTTGTGTTTTTTACTTCAGTGGGCGGAAGTTATTTACTGATTGAGCAGAAAAAAAGTGTGATGAAGTATGAAGTGAGTGCTCAGGCTTCAGAAGAAAATTTAGTGATTCCGGGAGGAATGCCGGTAGGAATTTACATGAAGACGAAAGGGGTCATGGTTCTGGATACACAAAAAATGAAAGGAGCGGATGGTGTAGAACATGAACCGGCACTCCATATTGTAAAGGCAGGAGATTATATTATGGGATTTGATGGTAAAAAAATCCATACGAAAAATGAACTGGTAGAAGCGGTCAGTTCTTTTAAGAAACAAAAAGCGATGCTGGACATTCGAAGAGATGGTGAAAATATTCAAGTGAAAATGAATACGATTTCCTGTGAAGACGGTTCAAAAAAGCTTGGGATCTGGGTCAGAGACAATGCACAGGGGCTTGGAACAGTTACGTATTTGGATGCTGAAAGTCATTTTGGGGCATTGGGACATGGGATTCACGATGTAGATACAGGTGGACTTTTGGATATTTCGGATGGAACATTGTATCAGACCAGTATCAAAGAAATTCAAAAGGGTACAAGCGGTTCACCTGGAGGTATGGAAGGGATTATTGTATACAACAATTACAACGTGCTTGGAAAAATAAGAAAAAATACAGAGGCAGGTATATTTGGAACAATTGACCGGGTCGATATACTTTTTGCAAATCAGACACCTGTTCAAATTGCTAAAAAAGAAGAAGTCCAGAAAGGGCCGGCTGTTATTCGATGTGCAGTGGACGGAGAAATTAAAGAGTATGACATCAAAATCTGTCAGGTGAATCTCTGGGCAGGTGAGGTGAATAAAAGTATGACAATTGAAGTAACAGATCAGGAGCTGCTAGAAGAGACCGGAGGAATTATTCAAGGAATGAGTGGTAGTCCAATATTACAAAATGGGAAGCTGGTCGGAGCAGTTACACATGTTTTTATTAATAATCCGACAAAAGGTTATGGCATTTTTGCAGAATCGATGATAAATGAGTCGGAATAAAAAATACCGTGTCGAGAAGTGATAAAACTTTCCGACAGCAATTTCTTGATTCGAAAAAAGGAGAAAATTATAATAAAATCCAGTGAGTTCACAAAAAGTGAGGAGGATTTTGGAATATGGGAGAAATAGCTGTTGCAATCGCAGACGATAATGAGAGAATTCTGGATCTGCTTGGCGAAATGATTGAAAATAACAGAGAGATGAAATTGGTTGGCAAAGCTAATAATGGGGAAGATGTATATACTTTGATTAAGGAAAAACAGCCAGATGTTGTATTATTAGATTTGATTATGCCGAAAATGGACGGACTGAGTGTTATGGAGCATGTGAATCGTGATAATGATATAAAGAAACATCCAAGTTTTATTATTATCACTGCCGTGGGACAGGAACGAATTACAGAAGATGCATTTCGAAAAGGAGCATCTTACTATATTTTAAAACCATTTAGTAATCAGATGATATTGGATAAGATACGAGAAGCAGGAAAATATCGCATACCAGAATCAAAAGCATTTACACATGTGGAAAGTGTAAATAAACCAGAAGTGAATCTGGAGAACCGGGTGACAGATATGATACATGAAATCGGGATTCCGGCACATATCAAAGGGTATCATTATCTGCGAGATGCGATTTTGATGGCGATAGAAGATATGGATGTTTTAAATGCTGTGACAAAAGTTCTATATCCGACAGTTGCAAAGATGCATCAGACAACGGCAAGCAGAGTGGAAAGAGCAATAAGGCATGCAATTGAAGTGGCATGGAGCAGAGGGAAATTGGATACACTTGATGAATTGTTTGGATATACGGTAAATGGAGGAAAAGGGAAGCCGACAAATTCTGAATTTATTGCGTTGATTGCAGATACAATACGATTAGAATGTAAACACAGATAAAAATACTTTTCTTCTGAAAAAAAATACGGTATAATAATTTATATATCGTGGAATCGGGAGGAAATTACTATGAAAAAAATACTCTTTGCCACTTCGGAAGCAGTTCCGTTTATTAAGACAGGAGGTCTGGCAGATGTGGCAGGTTCTTTACCGAAATTCTTTGATAAAGAAAAATATGATGTTAGAGTCATGCTTCCTAAGTATATGTGCATGAAAGAGTCGTGGAAGGAAACACTCCATTATAAGACTCATTTTTATATGGATCTGGGATGGCGTACACAGTACGTTGGAGTTCTGGAGACAGAATATGAAGGAATTACCTTCTATTTTATTGATAATGAATTCTATTTTAATGGGTTTGCACCATATGGAGAGATGTATACAGATGTTGAAAAGTTCTCATTTTTCTCCAAAGCGGTATTAAGCGCACTTCCGGTGATTGATTTCAGACCGGATATTATTCATTGCCATGACTGGCAGACCGGATTGATTCCGATATTTTTGGATAATTTCCGTTATTCAAATGAATATTATCGTGGCATTAAGACGATTATGACGATACATAATCTGAAATTCCAGGGTATGTGGGACGCAAAAAAAGTGCGTGACATTACTGGACTTCCGGAGTATTATTTTGTACCGGATAAACTTACAACTTATGATGATGCCAATATGTTAAAAGGTGGAATTGTATATGCAGATAAGGTGACAACTGTCAGCAATTCGTATGCGGAAGAGATTAAAACACCGTTTTACGGGGAAAAGCTTGAGGGACTTATGGTAGCTAAATCAGCAAGTCTTTCCGGTATTGTGAATGGAATTGATTATGATGTTTACAATCCGAAGACAGATCCGGACATCTATAAGAATTATAGTGTGGACAATTTCCGCAGAGAGAAGATCAAGAATAAGATTGAATTGCAGAAAGAACTCGGACTGGCCCAGGACCATAAAGAGATGATGATCGGTATTGTATCCAGACTGACGGATCAGAAAGGATTCGACCTGATTTCCTGTGTGATGGATGAGCTGTGTCAGGATGCGATTCAGATTGTGGCACTTGGAACCGGAGAAGAACAGTATGAGAATATGTTCCGTCATTATGCATGGAAATATCCGGACAAAGTATCTGCCAATATTTATTATTCAGAAGCAATGTCTCACAAGGTCTATGCGGCCTGTGATGCATTCTTGATGCCGTCATTATTTGAGCCATGCGGTTTGAGTCAGTTGATGAGCCTGCGATATGGAACAGTTCCGATTGTCAGGGAGACAGGTGGACTTAAGGATACCGTAGAGCCTTACAATGAGTATGAAAAGATTGGTACAGGCTTTAGTTTTGCTAATTACAATGCACACGAGATGATGGCAACAGTGCGTTATGCAGAAAAAATTTATTACGACAAGAAGAGAGACTGGAATAAGATTGTAGAGCGAGGCATGAAGAAAGATTTTTCATGGAAGAGTTCTGCAAAACAATATGAGGAATTATACGATGACATGTAAGATTAAAGACATTTTAAAAGACCAGACACCACAGATTTCATTTGAAATCTTTCCACCAAAGACAGATGCAGGATATGACAGCGTGCTTTCCGCTGCTGAACAGATTGCCGGATTAAAACCGTCATTTATCAGCGTAACTTACGGAGCAGGCGGTGGAACAAGCAAGAATACAGTCAGTATTGCATCCCATATCAAAGATGATTTTGGAGTAACAAGCCTGGCACATCTGACTTGTGTATCATCTACACGAGAAGAAGTGCATCAGGTTATTGATAAGTTAAAAGAAAAGAATATTGAGAATATACTTGCTCTTCGAGGGGACATACCGAAAGACGGAGCTTTTCCGCTTCCGAATCAGTACCGTTATGCATGTGAATTGATCGAGGATATCAAGCAGCAAGGTGAATTTTGTATTGGCGCTGCGTGCTATCCGGAAGGACATGTAGAGACAGAGCATAAAAAAGACGATATTCAGAATTTGAAGACAAAAGTAGATTGTGGCGTAGATTTTCTTACGACACAGATGTTCTTCGACAATAATATTTTTTACAATTTCTTATATCGAATTCGTGAAAAGGGCATTTTGGTTCCTGTACTCCCGGGAATCATGCCAATCACGAATAAGAAACAACTCAGACGTTCTATGGAATTATCTGGAACAGCAGTTCCGCAGAGATTTCTGGCTATTATTGACCGGTTCGGAGATGATCCGGAGGCAATGAAACAGGCCGGAATAGCTTATGCGACAGATCAGATCATTGATTTGATCGCGAATGGAATTAACCATATTCATGTATATTCCATGAATAAACCGGATGTGGCTGCTGCAATCATGAATAATCTGTCAGCTATTTTAAAAGTAGAAGATTAGACTGGATGTTGAACATGGATAAAAGGACATTAGAAGCAGTCCGTTATCTGGGATATGGAAGACATGCGGTAGACGCTCAGACATTGGCACTGATTCAGGCTTCTTTTGAAGAACTGGATCAGATAGCCAAGAAGAGAATCGTCTATCGCATCTTTGGGTTAAAGGTAATGGACGAAGAATGGTTAGAGATTGAAGGGCTTGAGATTGCAAGTAAGAACCTTGCTAAGAACATGAAAGGTTGTACACAGGTTGTGATGCTAGGTGCGACACTTGGAATTGAAGTGGACATGTTAATGAAACGCTATTCTGTTACAGAGATGTCGAGAACAGTTGTATTGCAAGCTTGTGCAGCAGCGATGTTGGAAGAGTATCTGAATGACTGGCAGAAAGAATTAAAAGAAGAGATGATGGAACAAGGGTATTTTTTACGGCCTAGATTTAGTCCGGGATATGGAGATTTTAGTATTTTGCATCAGAAAGATATTCTTAGAATGCTGGATTGTGCGAAAAAAATCGGACTTACTATGACAGACAGCAGCATGCTGACACCGACAAAATCCGTGACAGCAGTTATAGGTCTTGGCAGGGAAGAGGTACACTGCCATGAAGAAGGATGTGAATCCTGTAATAAAAAAGATTGTATTTACCGGAGGAATTGACGAATGATACTAGACAGAATAGGAAAAGAATTAATATATTTTGATGGGGGAACCGGGACCCTGTTACAGGAGAGAGGTTTAAAACCGGGAGAACTTCCGGAGACCTGGAGTTTAGAACATGCAGATGATATGATCGATATAGCAAGACAGTATTATGAAGCTGGCAGTGATATCGTTTTAAGTAATACATTTGGGGCAAATGCATTAAAGTTTCATGATTCCAGATATAAGTTGGAGGAGATTGTAAAAGCATCCATTGAAAATGTGAGAAAAGGTGCCGCACTTGGCGTGAAAGATGGAAGAGAGATATATGTAGGTCTTGACATTGGACCGACAGGAAAGCTTTTAAAGCCAATGGGAGATCTGGATTTTGAAGATGCTTATCAGGCATTTGCAGAAGTAGCACGACTTGGAGAAGAAGCCGGAGCAGATTTGATTCACATCGAGACGATGAGTGATTCTTATGAAGTAAAAGCAGCCGTTCTTGCTGCAAAGGAAAATACATCACTTCCGGTGTTTGCAACAATGATCTTTGATGAAAAAGGAAAGCTTCTGACAGGTGGAGATGTACCGTCAGTTGTAGCAATGCTGGAAGGGCTTCGTGTAGATGCGCTTGGTATTAACTGTGGTATGGGTCCAAAGCAGATGATGCCAATTTTAGATGAAATTTTACAGTATGCATCAGTTCCTGTTATTGTAAAACCAAATGCAGGATTGCCGAAACAGAAAGACGGAGAGGTCTATTATGATGTAGAACCGGAAGAATTTGGTGACTTAATGGCTGACATCTTAAAAAGAGGTGCAAGTCTGATCGGTGGCTGTTGTGGTACAACGCCGGACCATATCCGTGCGATGGTAGAGGCGACAAAGGAGCATAAAGACATTACAGATCGACCGGGAAAAGAGTTTAAAAACCGGACAATCGTATCTTCTTATGGACGAGCAGTAGAGCTTGGCGGGAAACCAATGATCATCGGAGAGAGAATCAATCCGACAGGTAAGAAGAAATTCAAACAGGCGCTTAAAGATCATGATATTGATTATATTTTAAGAGAAGCAATTTCACAGCAGGATGCAGGGGCAGACATTTTGGATGTCAATGTAGGATTGCCGGATATTGATGAACCTGCTTTGATGAGGGAAGTGGTACAGGAACTTCAAAGTGTTACGAGCCTTCCGCTTCAGATTGATACGGTAGATATCAAGGCACTGGAAGCTGCAATGCGAATATATAATGGAAAACCGATGGTCAATTCAGTTAATGGAAAGCAGAGCTCGATGGATGCAGTATTTCCGTTGATCCAAAAATACGGTGGAGTTGTTGTCGGACTGACTTTGGATGAAGATGGAATTCCGGCTACAGCAGAGGGCAGAGTAAAGGTTGCCGGAAAGATTATAGAAGAAGCAAAGAAATATGGAATTGATAAAAAAGATATTGTCATCGATGTACTTTGTATGACGATCAGTTCTGAACCGACGGGAGCTATGACGACGCTGGAAGCATTGCGGCAGGTAAGAGAAAAATATGGAGTATGCACAGTGCTTGGTGTTTCTAATATTTCCTTTGGACTTCCATACAGACCTGCAGTTAATTCTAATTTCTATACAATGGCTATGCAGTCCGGTTTGAGCGCAGGAATTATCAATCCATTATCAGAAGACATGATGCGTTCCTATTATTCATTTTGTGCATTGATGAATCAGGATGAAAATTGTGAGAAATATATTGAAAAATATGGAAGCCAGACTGCCCGGACAAATGTACCGGCAGTGAAGGCAGAGATGACACTGAAGGCAGCGATTGAAAAAGGTCTGAAAGAAGAAGCACATCATATAGCTGTGCAGATGGTGAAGGAAAAAGCACCGTTAGAAATTATCAATGAAGAGATGATCCCGGCCCTTGACCAGGTCGGAAAAGGATTTGAAAAGGGGACGGTGTTCCTACCACAGCTTCTGATGAGTGCAGATGCAGCAAAAATTGCATTTGCGGTATTGAAAGATGAACTTGCCAAAAGTGGCGAGAGTGAACAGGAGAAAGATAAGATAATTCTTGCTACAGTAAAAGGAGATATTCATGATATCGGCAAGAATATCGTAAAGGTCCTTCTTGAAAATTACAGCTTTGATGTGATCGATCTTGGAAAAGATGTTCCACCGGAGGAGATTGTCGAGACAGCAATAAAGGAAGATGTCAGACTGGTGGGCTTAAGCGCTCTGATGACGACAACAGTAGTAAGTATGGAACAGACGATCCAAGAGCTTCGCAAGAGAAAACCGGATTGTAAGGTTATGGTCGGGGGAGCAGTTCTAAATCAGGATTATGCAGATATGATCGGAGCAGATTTCTATGGAAAAGATGCAATGCAGTCTGTTTATTATGCACAACAATTATTTGGAGGAGAGAAGTAGACATGAGTTTGATATTACCAGAAAATTATGATTCACATATGACCGTGCGCGAGACACAGGAAGCAATCAAGTACATCCGTGATACTTTCCAGAGAGAGTTTGGAAAAGAAATGAATCTGGAACGTATTTCGGCTCCGCTTTTCGTAGAAAAAAGCAGTGGATTGAACGATGATCTGAACGGAGTAGAAAGACCGGTTCAGTTTGATGTTTCCGGTATTCCGGGAGAGACTGTGGAAGTTGTGCATTCTCTTGCAAAATGGAAACGTATGGCTTTGAAAAAATATGGATTTAATCCGGGAGAAGGTCTCTATACCAATATGAATGCAATCCGCCGCGATGAAGAATTAGACAATCTTCATTCCTGTTATGTTGATCAGTGGGACTGGGAAAAAGTAATCCGCAAAGCAGACAGAACGGAAGAAACATTAAAAGCAACTGTGCGTCATATTTTTAAAATTATTAAACATATGGAGCATGAAGTATGGTACAAATATCCACAGGCCGTGAAACATTTGCCGGATGATGTGATATTTGTGACGACTCAGGAACTTGAGGATCGTTATCCGGATAAGACGCCGAAGGAGAGAGAAAATCTCATCACAAAAGAGCATGGATGCGTGTTCTTGATGAAAATCGGTGATAAACTTGCAAGCGGTGAGCCGCATGACGGGCGTGCACCGGATTATGATGACTGGCAGTTGAATGGAGATATTTTATTCTGGCATGATACCTTGGATTGTGCACTGGAAATTTCAAGTATGGGAATTCGTGTAGATGAAAAATCACTGGCTTCACAGCTTAAGAAAGCCGGATGCGAAGAAAGAAGAGAACTTCCATATCATAAGATGCTTCTTCACGGAGAACTTCCATATACAATCGGAGGAGGTATCGGACAGTCCAGACTTTGCATGCTGCTTCTCGACCGCGCTCATGTCGGTGAGGTGCAGGCAAGTCTTTGGCCGGAAGAGATGAGACAGACTTGTAGGGAGCATGATATTATATTATTGTAGGTGAAGCTTATGATACGAGGATTAGATACAACAGTAAAGGTAATTAGACGTGAAGTGTTCAAGGAAGTTTCAAAATTAGGATTTCAATGTAATACAGATACTTTGTGCAATGATATTGAAGCAATTCCTTATAAACTGGTAAATGATGAAAACCAATACAGAGACAGTATTTATCGTTCCAGAGAAGTTGTCAGCGAGCGTGTAAGACTTGCGATGGGACTTTCACTCAGACCTGAGAATCATCCGGTTCATTTGACAGAAGGAGTATTGGCAAGTAATATCTCTGAAAAATACTATGAGCCACCGCTTATGCAGGTGATTCCGTCCGGTTGTATGGAATGTGAAGAGAAGGAATACGAGGTCAGCAATATGTGTAAAGGGTGTGTTGCGCATCCTTGCAGAGAAGTCTGTCCGAGAGGCGCAATTTCTATGGTTCACGGGAAATCCTATATTGATCAGGAAAAGTGTATCAAATGTGGAAGATGCAAGGAGGCCTGTCCATATGATGCGATAGCGAAAAAAGAAAGACCTTGCCAGCAGGCTTGCGGAGTTGGAGCAATTGTATCGGATGAATATGGAAGAGCCTATATTGATAGCGATAAGTGTGTTTCCTGTGGAATGTGTATGGTGAACTGTCCGTTTGGAGCAATCTCAGACAAATCTCAGATATTTCAGCTTGCGAGAGCATTGTCAGAGGGAGAAGAAATTGTGGCAGAACTTGCACCGGCATTTATCGGACAGTTCGGAGATAAGATTACAGCGAAAAATTTAAAGGCAGCACTTCGTGAAATGGGATTTCAAGAGGTGTATGAGGTTGCATTAGGAGCGGATATCGGAGCGGTCACGGAAGCGAATGAATATGTTGAAGAAGTGGCGACAGGGCATTTACCTTTCCTTTTGACATCATGTTGTCCATCATGGACAATGCTGGCTAAAAAGTATTTTCCGGATCTTGTTGATAAAGTTTCGCAGGAATTAACGCCTATGGTTGCTACAGCCAGAACAATTAAAAAAGAACATCCGAATGCGAAAGTAGTATTTATAGGACCTTGCGCCGCAAAGAAGCTGGAAGCAATGAGAAAATCTGTGAAAAGTGATGTTGATTTTGTAATTACTTTCGAGGAGTTACGGGCGATGTTTGATGCAAAAGACATTGATCTGGCTGAGTATGAAGCTGAATCATCGCTTCATGATGCTACAGGAGTGGGACGAGGATATGCTGTGGCAGGAGGCGTGGCTGACGCAATCGAAAAATGTGTGAAAGCCTATTATCCGAACGTTGATGTTAAAATAGAACATGCGGAGGGACTTGCAGACTGTAAAAAAGCACTTATCCTTGCGAAAGCTGGAAAAATGAATGGATGTCTGATTGAAGGAATGGGATGCCCTGGAGGCTGTGTAGCAGGAGCCGGTACGATCATTCCAATTCAGAAAGCGCAAAAGAATGTAAAAGAATTTGTAAAAGATTCAACGAAAAAGCTTCCGCCTAAAGAACTGGAAGAAATTGAATTGAAATAGCTTTTCAGAAAGTTGACAAATACAAGACTTCTACATATAATTATATGTTAGTGAATTTTTGAGGAGGAAATTATGCAGAAATACGGAGTTAATGAATTAAGAAGAATGTTCCTTGAATTCTTTGAAAGCAAGGATCACCTGGCACTTAAAAGTTTTTCACTGGTGCCACATAATGATAAAAGTTTATTGTTGATCAATTCCGGTATGGCACCAATGAAGCCATACTTTACAGGACAGGAGATTCCACCGAGAAGAAGAGTGACAACCTGTCAGAAGTGTATCCGTACAGGAGATATCGAGAATGTAGGTAAGACAGCTCGTCATGGTACATTTTTCGAGATGCTTGGTAACTTTTCTTTTGGAGATTATTTCAAGACAGAGGCAATCCACTGGACATGGGAGTTCCTTACTGAGGTTGTAGGACTTGATCCGGAGAGATTATATCCTTCTGTATATGAGAATGATGATGAGGCATGGGAAATCTGGAATAAAGAAATCGGTATTCCTGCAGAGCGTATCTTCCGTTTTGGAAAAGAAGATAACTTCTGGGAGCATGGTTCAGGTCCTTGCGGTCCATGTTCAGAGGTTTATTATGACCGTGGTGAGAAATATGGCTGCGGAAAACCAGGATGTACGGTAGGATGTGAATGCGATCGTTATATGGAGATTTGGAATGACGTATTTTCACAGTTTAATAACGATGGGCATGGAAACTATTCAGATTTAGAGCAGAAGAATATTGATACAGGTATGGGACTGGAGCGTCTGGCTTGTGTCGTACAGGATGTAGATTCTATGTTCGATATTGACACAATGAAAGCATTGCGTGACCATGTATGTTCTATGTCTGGAAAACACTATGGTATTGATCATGAGACAGATGTATCCCTTCGTGTTGTGACAGACCATATCCGTTCTGTAACATTTATGATCTCAGATGGTATTATGCCTTCTAACAGTGGACGTGGATATGTACTTCGTCGTCTGCTTCGTCGTGCATGCCGTCATGGAAGACTTCTTGGTATCGAGGGAGCTTTCCTTGTGGAACTTGCACAGACAGTTATTGATGGTTCAAAAGATGGATATCCAGAGCTTGAAGAGAAGAAAGACTTTATCTTCAATGTAATTGCAAAAGAAGAGGCTCAGTTCAATAAGACAATTGATCAGGGACTTTCTATTCTTGCAGATATGGAAGCAGAGATGAAGAAAAATGGTGAGACAGTTCTTTCCGGAGAAAATGCATTTAAACTTTATGATACTTACGGATTCCCAATCGATCTGACAAGTGAGATTCTGGAAGAGAAGGGTCTGACTTATGACAAGGAAGGATTCGAAAAAGCTCAGAAAGAGCAGCGTGCGAAATCAGAGGGAACATTTGGTACTCACAGCTACACTGGAAAAGACGCTACAGTTTATGATGAACTGGATGCAGAGCTTGCAACAGAATTCGCAGGATACGGGAATCTTGTATGTGATGCAAAAGTGACAGCACTTACAAGCGAAGAGGAGATTGTAGACGCATTATCTGATGGCGAGAAAGGTACAGTTATTGTTGACAAGACTACATTCTATGGAACAATGGGTGGTCAGGAAGGTGACATTGGTGTCATCAAGACTGCTGATGGAGAGTTCGTAGTAGAGACTACAATTCACCTTGCCGGAACAAAGATCGGACATGTGGGATATGTCAGACACGGTATGATTAAAGTCGGTGATACAGTATCTATGGAAGTAGATAAAGAGAACCGTAATCTGTCAGCAAGAAACCACAGTGCAACACATCTTCTTCAAGCAGCTCTTCGTCAGGTTCTCGGAACACATGTCGAGCAGGCTGGTTCTTATGTAGATGCAGAAAGACTTCGTTTTGACTTTACACATTTTTCCGCAATGTCAAAAGAAGAGTTAAAGCAGGTAGAAGCTATTGTAAATGAAAAGATTGCAGAGTGCTTACCGGTTGTAGCTAAGAACATGCCAATCGAGGAAGCGAGAAAAACTGGAGCAGCAGCTCTCTTCGGTGAAAAATATGGAGATGTGGTACGCGTTGTAAATATGGGAGACTTTTCAGTTGAGTTCTGTGGTGGTACACATGTATCTAATACAGGAGTGATCACAGCTCTTAAGATTATTTCTGAGACAGGTGTCGCTGCCGGAGTCAGACGTATTGAAGCATTGACATCAAAAGGACTTTTGAAATATTATGATGAGATGGAGAAGAAATTACAGGAGGCCGCAGCCCTTGTGAAAGCTACTCCAAATCAACTCTCTGACAAGATTCGTCATCTTCAGGCTGAGAATAAAGAGCTTCACAGTGAGCTTGAGAGCGTGAAGAGCAAGATGGCAAAAGAGGCAATGGGAGATGTATCTGATCAGGTCACAGAAGTGAAAGGTGTAAAACTTATTGCTGCAAAAGTAGATGATGTAGATATGAACGGTCTTCGTGATCTTGGAGATCAGTTGAAAGAAAAACTGGGTGAAGGTGTGATCGTTCTTGCATCAGCAGCAGGCGGAAAAGTAAGTCTTGTTGCAATGGCAACAGATGATGCTGTGAAGAAAGGTGCTCATGCCGGAAATCTGATCAAAGGCATCGCCGGTCTTGTTGGCGGCGGCGGTGGTGGACGTCCGAATATGGCACAGGCTGGTGGAAAGAACCCAGACGGAATTGACGCTGCAATTGCAAAAGTAAGCGAAGTCCTGGAGAGCCAGTTATAGACATTTGATCAGACTTTTCAGGGGTAGTTTATGGAGCAGAAAAAAGAAGAAAAGCATGAATTAAAAAAGAATTTAGGAGCAGTAACAGCTATGGCAACCGTAGTTGGCTGCGTGATCGGATCTGGGGTTTTCTTTAAACCCCAGGCCATTTATACTGCGACAGGAGGCGCACCGGGGCTTGGAATGGTGGCATGGCTTATCACTGGCATTGTCAGCATTGCAGCAGCATTGACGTTTTCTGAGGTCGCGATCATGATTCCGAAAACAGGCGGAATCGTGACTTATTTAGAAGAAATTTATAATCCTATGGTTGGTTTTTTGGCAGGTTGGGTTCAAATTTTACTTTTTTATCCAGCTATGATATCTGCACTGGCAGTAGCCGGAGGACAGCAAATGACATTTTTTATTGGCGACGGTTATGTGGCTCCGGTTGCAGTTTGTATGATTATAGTAATTATCGGTCTGAATTGCATGGGTTCTAAAATTGGTGGAGGAGTGCAGGTTGTTTTTACAATCTGTAAGATGATTCCATTGATTCTTCTTATGATATTTGGCTTTGTAAAAGGAACAGGAACAAATCCAATCTTTTCACCAATGGTTGGAGATGGGTTAAATCCAATGGTCGTTCTTGGTCAATTGATGATTGCTGTATTATTTGCATTTGAGGGTTGGACGAATGTTGGAGCAATTGCGGGAGAGATAAAGAATCCGGGAAAGAATCTTCCGATTGCTATTGTAGGAGGAGTTTCTCTGATCATGGCAATTTATTTTATTATTAATCTCGCATATCTCTGGGTGCTCCCGGCATCAGAACTTGCAGGTATGACAGCACCAGCATCAGCAGTTGCTGTAAAGATTCTGGGCAATCTTGGAGGACAGATTGTATCAGTTGGAATTATCGTATCGGTATTTGGAAGCTGTAATGGTTTCATTCTTTCCGGATCACGTGTTGCATATTCCCTTGCAGTAGAAGGAAAATTTCCATTTCATAAAACATTTGCAAAATTAAACGGCGCACAAGTGCCGGCCAATGCAATTATTTTTGTAGGAGGAATTGGCGCATTCTATGCACTGAGTGGTCAGTTTAATTTACTAACAGATCTTGCGGTATTTTCAAGCTGGACATTTTACACACTGACATTTGCCGGTGTGATCAAATTAAGAAAAGAACGGCCGGATGCCATAAGAACTTATAAAGTGCCATTATATCCAGTTGTTCCGATTATTGCAATTGCCAGTGGAGTGTTCGTGGTTGTGAATCAAATCTTTCTGGCAGGCCACAGATCGACTGTAATTTCCATAGCAAGCATTATAGTAATGCTGCTTGGATTGCCGGTGTACATGATTATTAAAAAAAGATTGTAAAAAGATATTGACGTAATGAAAATTTATGTTATAATTTTACTTGTGCAAAAAATATACCCGATCAGTCGTATAATGCACAATATAGGGCTGGAGGGGAGGTTAGGTGTGAGACTATGTCAAATGTAATCGTAAAAGAGAACGAGACGTTAGATAGCGCTTTACGCAGATTCAAAAGAAACTGTGCAAAGGCTGGAATTCAGCAGGAGATTCGTAAAAGAGAGCATTACGAGAAACCAAGCGTAAGACGTAAAAAGAAATCTGAAGCTGCTAGAAAACGTAAGTATAACTAATATGTGCAAAAAACGGAGTGTCGAATGACACTCCGTTTTATAGTATAATAGAAAATTGCATTTTCTATTATACTATAAGCCTCCGGCAGGATGCACACTTACGCGAATAAGAATTATGTCGCAAAAGCGACCCCGCCTCTATATGAGAATAAAAGTGGGGCGCAATTATAAAGATTTCAGTTCCTGATAGACTCTTCCGATCGGAAGTCCGACTACATTGTTATAATCACCTTTGATTTCTTTTACATGAATTGCAAAATCCCCTTGAATGCCATAGGCTCCGGCTTTATCCATAGGGTCTTTGGATTCTACATAACGGTGCAAATCTTCCTTATCAATTGGATAGAGAGTGACATCCGTCTGTACAAAAAAGGTTTTTGTCTTCTTTTTACCATTTTTTTTCTGAATCAGTGAAACACCTGTATAGACTTGATGAGTGCGGTCTGCAAGCATAGACAGCATGTCATAGGCTTCCTGTTTGTCGACAGGTTTTCCAAGAATTTCATCGCGATAGACTACAATAGTATCAGAACCGATGACCGTGTAATCGTTCAAATCAGTAATTTTTCCGTAAACATTTTCAGCTTTTTGGTGTGCCAGTTCCATGACAACATCAGAAGGGGTTTCTTTTGTAATCTTTTCATCAACGTCAGAAGGAATTACTTCAAATTCAAGTCCGGTGCGTGCAAGAAGTTCACGTCTTCTCGGAGACTGGGATGCCAGAATATATTTCATAATGAATACCTCTCTTTTCTGTAAAAATCAATACTTTTATGGTAAACTGAAATGAGTGAACTTGCAAGAGAAAACTTGTCTGTGATGCAGGTGAGGGATTCTTGAATAATCGAGGAGGAAAAATGATGTATATTAGTGAACTTATGACTGGTGCACCGACGGATGAGAGATGTCCATTGGAGCGGCGGATGTATGAAACATTAGATAAATTACAGATACCATATGAGCGCGTAGATAACGATCCGGCAGCCAGTATGGAGGAGTGTGCGGAGGTTGATAAAGTATTAGGAACTCAAATTCGGAAAAATGTATTCTTATGTAATCGGAAAAAGACTACGTATTTCTTACTTGTTATGCCGGCAGATAAATCGTTTGATACGGCTTCGTTTAGTAAGAAACTCGGAGTGTCTCATATGTCTTTTGCTCCACCTGAGAAGATGCTTAAGCATCTTGGTACAACGCCTGAATCAGCCAGTGTGGCCGGGCTTCTTATGGATGAAGATGATTATGTTCAGGTAATTGTAGACAAAGAGGTTGCAGAAAGTGAATGGTTTGGCTGTAACCCGGGAATTAATACCAGCCACTTAAAATTTAAGACACAAGATTTATTGCAGAAATTTTTGCCTAAAATTCATCACCGGGCAAGAATTGTAGATTTATAAATTTCAAATAAAGAAGGAAGAAATGGCATGAAGTCAGCAGACGATTTAAGACATTTATTACAAAATATTGATAGAAAAAGTTATCCGGCTTATAAGGGTACGAAAGGAGTATATCGATTTGGCAAATATACATTGGGAATCGATCATGTACAGGGAGATCCATTTGCGGCACCGTCTGGTCTTCATATTGAAGTTGCAGGAAAAGTTGCGGCCTTTCCTGAATATCTTTATGACAAAAAATGGAAACGGATTGCATTACAGGATTATCTTCTGCGACAGTTTGGACAGGCAATTGGCAAATATTCTTTTCAGGCGAAAGGTTCTGGAAAAAGCGGAATTTTATCAGTAAGCAGATGTGGGCAAGAGATTTTGGAACGGAGTGCCTGTGAGATAAATCCGGCAAACGGAAACATTTGCATGAGATTCGAGGCAGGATTTCCGGCAAATGGAAGAACGATCAATGCAAGAGAACTGTCAAAAATCTTGTTTGATTATCTTCCGGAGTGTGTAGAACGCTCTCTTTTTTATGCACGCCAGGACAAGAAAAAAGTAGAAAAAGTTATGGAGCTTTCTGTAGATCAGCATTTTATACAAGAACAGTTAAAAGAACGAGGAATGGTGGCATTTGTTGCGGATGGAGCAATTCTTCCGAGAGAATCAGGGGTATCTGAGAAACCGATGAAAGATGCTGTCCCATTTATATCGCCGGAATCTATGAAAGTAATTATGAAACTTCCGTATGCGGGAGAGATTTCCGGAATGGGTATCAAAAAAGGGATTACATTGATTGTCGGAGGTGGCTATCACGGAAAATCTACCCTTTTAAAAGCGCTGGAAATGGGTGTATATCCGCACATTGCAGGAGACGGCAGGGAATATGTCATTACAGCGTCAGATGCAGTAAAAATCCGCGCTGAGGACGGCAGAAGTATCAAGAACACAGACATTTCTATGTTCATCAATGACCTGCCAAATGGGAAGGATACAAAAGCATTTTCTACGGAAGATGCCAGCGGAAGCACATCCCAGGCAGCAAACGTAGTAGAAGCTATGGCAGCTGGAGCAAAGACACTTTTGATTGATGAAGATACGTCTGCGACGAACTTTATGGTGCGTGATGAACTGATGCAAAGAGTGATTCACCGGGATATGGAACCGATTACGCCATTTATTGAAAGAATGCGTGATTTATACGAAAATCAGGGCATTTCCACGATTCTCGTTGCCGGAAGCTCAGGAGCTTATTTTCAGGTGGCAGATATCGTGATACAGATGGACAGATATATTCCAAAAGAGATTACAAAGTGCGCGAAAGATGCAGCAAGTGCATATCCGGCGTTGGATTTTCCACGAGGAAATGTAACATTACCGGAATCCAGGCGGTGTCCAAAGAAAAATACAGGACTGATCCACAAAGGGCGTATTAAGATTAAAACCATGGGAAGAGACGGAGTAGTCCTGAACCATGAAAATGTTGATCTTCGGTATGTGGAACAGCTTGCAGATTCCGAACAACTTACCTGCCTGGGGTATCTTCTACGTTATATGGAAGAACAGGAATTTGACGGTAGAAAGGAAGCTGGACAGATCATCGAACGATTGATGAAGAAACTGGAAGCGGAAGGATTGGAAGCAGTCTGTGAAAGTGGAAGTGTTCCGGGAAATCTGGCAATGCCGAGAAAACAGGAGGTGTATGCATGCGTGAACCGGTATCGGGGCATGAAGCTGTAGTTCATAAAGGGATGAAAGTGAAGACAATTGCGATAATTCACACAGATTTTCCGACTAAATTTGGAGTTCCAAGACAGAGCGGGCTTTCAGATGCGACGGGACTTGTTATATTTGAGCCGGAGTTTCGCCAGCCGGATGCTCTGAGAGGAATTGAAGAATATACACACCTGTGGCTTCTGTGGGGATTTTCGGAAGTAAGACAAGAATCCGGTACATGGAAAGCGACTGTGCGGCCTCCAAGACTTGGAGGAAATGAACGAGTCGGAGTATTCGCCTGCCGTTCTCCTTACCGCCCGAATCCGATTGGACTATCGTGCGTAAAGTTGGAACGAATCATTTCTCATGAAAAGTACGGAATGTGCCTGCTTGTATCAGGAGTAGATATGATGGACCAAACACCAATTTACGATATCAAGCCGTATCTGCCTTATGTGGATGCGCATCCGGAGGCCAGTGGAGGATTCGCCCATGAGAAGCAAGAATATCATCTGGAAGTTCACGTATCTGATGAAAGGATAGAAAAGATTCCGGAAGAAAAAAGAGAGACTCTTATACAGATATTGAGTCAGGATCCAAGACCTTCCTACCAGAATGACCCAGAGAGGGTATATGGCATGGAATTTGCAGGATTTGAGGTGAAGTTCCGGGTAGAAGAAAGCACACTTTACGTGGTAAGTGTGACGAAAAAGCAAAAAGAATGATATAAGATAAATATTAACATTAAAAAGATCATTTACGAAAAAGCGTAGATGGTCTTTTTAAGTGCATTTTATAAAAGAAGTATATCAGATGTGAGATGACTCCCACCTCTGTAGGTGGTGAGTAACAAATCAGTATCAGTGGTGGAAGTCAATCCCCCATCTGATATAGCCTCCGGCAGGATTGCAGAGATGCGCAGAAGAAGTATGTCATGCATTGCATGACGCGCATCTCGCAGCAAGAATGCAGAGGCATTCTTGAACTTGATTTCTTTACTGAGAAAAATTCATGAAAAAAGCACTTGCAATATACCACATAGGGGTATATACTGTCACTGTAATCAAGAAAAGAAAGGTGCGCATACTATGGAAGAAAAGAAGGAATGTTGTTGTCATAAGAAAAAGGAGCGGACGGAGAAAGAGTATAAGGATCTTCTGAACCGCTTAAGCCGGATTGAGGGCCAGGTACGAGGAATTAAGCGTATGGTGGAAGAGGACGCATACTGTACGGATATCCTGATTCAGGTATCTGCGGTAAATGCAGCACTGAATAGCTTTAACAAGGTGCTTCTCGCTAATCATATCCGTACTTGCGTAGCGGAAGATATCCGTGCAGGGAAAGAAGAGACGATTGATGAACTGGTTGCTACGCTCCAGAAGCTTATGAAGTAAGAATTTAGACAGGCAGGTGTAAAAAATGGAACAATATACAGTGACTGGAATGAGCTGTGCAGCCTGCAGTTCCAGAGTAGAGAAGGCTGTGTCAAAAGTGCCGGGGGTTACATCTTGCTCGGTCAGCCTTCTGACAAATTCTATGGGAGTTGAAGGAACGGCAACGTCAGCTCAGATTATAGAAGCAGTGGAAAATGCCGGATATGGTGCATCACTGAAAGGTGCAGCAAATGAAAAGACAGACAGCGCTGCCGGAAACAATGATGATTTTTTGAAGGACAGAGATACACCGGTATTAAAACGCAGGCTGATCGCGTCTTTGTGCTTCCTTATACCACTTATGTATCTGTCCATGGGACATATGATGTGGAACTGGCCATTGCCAGGATTTATGGCGGACAATCATGTGGCAATGGGACTGGCACAGTTACTTCTGACCACGATTGTTATGGTCATCAACCAGAAGTTTTTTATCAATGGATTTAAAGGACTGATTCACAGAGCTCCGAACATGGACACATTGGTTGCCCTTGGCTCTACAGCTTCCTATGGATACAGTGTTTATGCGCTGTTTGCTATGACAGATGCGCAGATGCGCATGGATATGGATGCAGTTATGTCATATATGCATGAATTCTATTTTGAGTCTGCTGCCATGATTTTGACACTGATCACTGTCGGAAAGATGCTGGAGGCACATTCCAAAGGTAAGACGACAGACGCACTTAAGAGTCTGATGAAACTGGCTCCGAAGACGGCAGTACTGCTCCGCAATGGAAAAGAAGAAACAGTTTCCATTGATCAGGTGAAAAAAGGAGACATTTTCATAGTAAGACCAGGTGAAAATATACCGGTAGACGGTATCGTTCTGGAAGGAAACAGTGCGGTCAATGAGGCAGCTCTGACCGGCGAGAGTATTCCGGTGGATAAGGCGCCAAATGATACGGTATCGGCAGCGACGGTCAATCAGTCTGGTTTTTTAAAATGTGAGGCATCAAGAGTCGGGGAGGACACAACACTGTCTCAGATTATTCAGATGGTCAGCGATGCGGCGGCAACAAAAGCACCGATTGCAAAGATTGCAGACCGGGTATCCGGTGTATTTGTACCGACTGTTATTACAATTGCAGTGATTACGATTGTTGTGTGGCTCTTAGCTGGACAGAGTGTTGGATTTGCCCTTGCAAGAGGAATATCCGTACTTGTTATCAGTTGTCCTTGTGCTCTTGGACTTGCTACTCCGGTCGCAATTATGGTCGGAAATGGTATGGGAGCCAAACATGGAATTATGTTCAAGACAGCCGTTTCTCTGGAAGAAACAGGGAAAATGGAAATTGTTGCTCTTGATAAAACCGGAACTATAACAAGTGGCGAACCTCAGGTCACAGATATTCTCCCTGCAAATGGAGTAAGTGAATCTGAATTATTGATTCTTGCATATATTTTGGAGAAGAAAAGTGAACACCCACTTGCAAAAGCAATCACAGGGCGTGTAGAATCAGAAGTAAAGCAGTCTGAACGAGACAAGCTGATGGAAGTATCCGACTTCCAGGCAGTGCCGGGAAATGGACTTTCCGGTAAAATAGGTGGCGCAGAAGTTCTTGGTGGAAACTTGAAATATATCGGACAGTATTCTGAAGTATCTGAAGAAATGAAGCGTCAGGCAGAACATTTGTCCGAACAGGGAAAAACACCACTATTCTTCAGCCAGAATGAAACATTTATGGGAATCATTGCTGTGGCTGATGTTATTAAGGAAGACAGCCCAAGAGCCGTAAAAGAGCTCCAGAACATGGGAATCCATGTTGTTATGCTGACGGGAGATAATGAGCGTACGGCAAAGGCAATCGGTGCACAGGCAGGCGTTGACGAGGTGATCGCAGGCGTACTTCCGGAAGGAAAAGAAAGCGTGATCCGAAGACTTAAGACAAAAGGAAAGGTTGCCATGGTCGGTGACGGTATCAACGATGCACCGGCACTTACAAGAGCAGACATGGGAATCGCAATCGGAGCCGGAACAGACATTGCCATTGATGCAGCAGACGTTGTACTGATGAAGAGCCGTTTAAGCGATGTACCGGCAGCAATCCGTATGAGCCGTGCAACACTCCGGAACATTCATGAAAATCTGTTCTGGGCGTTCTTCTACAATGTTATCGGAATTCCGCTGGCAGCAGGTATCTGGTATCCGTTATTTGGACTGAAACTGAATCCGATGTTCGGTGCGGCAGCTATGAGCTTGTCCAGCTTCTGCGTTGTAACCAATGCACTGAGACTGAATCTCTTCAAAATGTATGACGCAAGCAAAGATAAAAAAGTAAAACATAAAAAAGAAAGTAAAAAGAAACAGGAGGAATCAACCATGACAAAGACAATGAAAATCGAAGGAATGATGTGCGGACACTGTGAGGCAAGAGTAAAGAAGACTCTGGAAGCAATTGACGGTGTCAAAGAGGCAGTTGTAAGCCACGAAGCAGGAACAGCCGTAGTGACACTGGAAAAAGAGGTTGCTGATGAAGTGCTTAAAAATGCAGTAGAAGCACAGGATTATCCGGTAAAAGGAATCGAGTAGAAAATATTTTTGTGAAAGTATAGCAGGCGGTGTGGTAGTATTCATACCGCCTGTTTTTATATAATTATGCTTGAAGTAACAGAAAACTATGTTATACTATATATAACAAATGGAGATACGCTTAGAAATTATATGTGAATATAAATGAAAAAGGACGGTGAGATCTTGTTATGCCAATGTTGAAAGATGATTACCAGAAGACAGAAAAGATTAATGGTGTAATTTATAATATGTCTCCGGCAGCCAATTTCAGACATGGAATTGTAAATGGAAACATTTATGGAAAAGTGAGAGAAGGATTAAAGGACAGTTTATGTCTTGTATTTATGGAAAACCTGGATTATAAATATCACCCGGAGGTAAACGATGACTATGTTGTACCTGATATTATGCTTGTCTGTGATCGGAAAGGTCTGAAACATAGTGCATATCATGGAACACCAAAGTTTATTGTAGAGACATTGAGCCCGGCGACAGCACTTAGAGACAAGACGGAGAAGAAAGAGATTTATGAGCAGGCAGGAGTAAGTGAATATTGGATTGTCTCACCAAGGGAGCATGCAGTAGAGATATATTATCTTGAAGAAGGAAAATATAAATTAGTGTACAGTTATATTCTTCAGGAGGATAAGGACGAAAAAGATTATAATGCCGATACGATTATTACCTTGCGGGAGTTCCCGCATATAGCAATGACATTGGGAGAGATTTTTGATAAGGTAGATTAAAAATGAAGTTATAAAACAATCCTTCCATCATATATTTACTACAAAAGTATGTGTTGGAGCATGGATTGTGAAAAAGTTTCTAGTGTGGTTATTCTGCTTGGTTCTACTGACACAGCCAGTTTTTGCGCAGCCTGAAAATCTGATCATTCTAAATACGAATACGGGACTGGATACAGATGCAGACACGGACGACGGGCAAAGTGCCGGGACAGAGCAGAATTCATCGAATACAACAGAAAATACAGATAATACGAATACGCAGCAGACGGAAAATGTGGACATATCCGCACCGTCTGCTCTTTTAATGGAAGCATCTACAGGACAGGTAATTTATGAAAAAGATGCAGATTCCAAGAGACCGCCGGCAAGTGTCACAAAAATCATGACACTGTTATTGATTTTTGATGCCTTACATGATGGAAAGATACATTTAGAGGACGAGGTGACAACGTCGGAATATGCGGCTTCTATGGGTGGCTCCCAGGTGTTCCTGGAACCTGGGGAGGTACAGACAGTAGAGACACTGATAAAATGTATTTCCGTAGCCAGTGCCAACGATGCGTGTGTGTGCATGGCCGAGTATATTTGTGGAAACGAACAGGAATTCGTGAACCGGATGAATGAGCGGGCGAAAGGCCTTGACATGGAGAATACGCATTTTGTCAACTGTAACGGACTGGATGCGGATGGACATGTGACGACAGCCAGGGACATTGCGCTTATGTCCAGAGAGCTGATCAATACATATCCGCAGATTTTCGATTATTGTAATATCTGGATGGAAGATATTACGCATACGACGAAAAAAGGCTCTACGCAGTTTGGTCTTACGAATACAAACAAAATGATCCGGCAATATGAGTATGCGACTGGATTAAAAACGGGTTCGACCAGTCAGGCAAAGTTCTGTATTTCAGCGACAGCAAGAAAAGATAATACAGATATGATTGCTGTAATTATGGGAGCGGACGATAGTAAAGCCAGAATGCGAGACGCGATTGGCTTGTTGAATTATGGATTTGGAAAATGTCAGAAATATCAGGAAAAACAGATAAAAAAAATACCGGATGTGCCTGTAAATCATGGTGTAGAGAAAGAGGTTGGTGCCGCACAACTAGAAGCTTTTTCTTATGTAGATGTAACAGGTGCAGATTTGACTACTATAAAGAGAAAAGTGAAATTAAAAGCAAATGTGACAGCTCCGGTCAGACAGGGGGATAAAGTAGGAGAGTTGATTTATTCATTAGATGGAAAAGAGATTGGCAAAATAGATATTTTAGCAACGGAAGATGTAGAAGAAATCAGCTACGGCAGTGCAATGAAAGAAGTTGTCCGTGGATGGATGTTATAATAAATAAAAGCAACATTTTTTATTCGATTAAGAGAGCTTAGAAATTTTTATAATAAGACAAGAAGTTTGGGTAGTATGTCTTGGATTTTTGTGAATGTGTGAGAATGGAACAGTATTGGACTTGAAAAATAAATTTTGATGTAAAATACATATGAAATATTTGGAATTAAAAATATAAAAAGTCCACTTGGGGACGGCAAACATACGTAACTGATGGCAGTAAGGTATAGAATGCATCTCAAGTGGACTTTTTAGGTGATTATTTAAAATTTACCAGCCATATGTCTTTCCAGGGGCAGCGTAGTCAGGACCGGTCAGATCTGTTTTGACTTTTTCTTTCAGAACATCGACGTCCCAAGGATTTCCGTCATTAAAGAGCATAGGTCCGCATTGCGGGTAGGAGTACATCTTTACTTTTCCGGCCGAAGTAATCGAGAAAATGGAACCGTTAATATAAGCACCATCTTCTTCACACAAAACGGTAACAAATGGAGCCATATTTGCAGGATCGCCATGGTCGGCGGCTACGGAAGCTAATACTTTAGGATTCGGGGCATGTCCGGCAGCTGAGATTTCACGAATCAGTTTATTGTATTCAACCGCATGAGCAGGTGATGCACCTTGTGGACAGATACAGTTGACCGTAATACCGAATTGGTCTAATTCTTTTGAAGTTGCATAGGTAAGTCCGACCATACCAGCAGTAGAGCAGGAATATCCGGAATTACCCGCAAGACCTACCCAGGCATCGCTTGCAATATTAATGATTCGGCCAAATCCCTGTTCTTTCATATATGGAAATGCGAAATGCATAAGAGCAATGGCAGCTTTTGTCCGCTCGGTATTGAAGTGATCCCAGTTTTCTTCTGTCATAGCTTCTACAGAACCAGTGCCGGTTCCAGCGGCGTTATTGACGATGATATCAATATGTCCCCATTCCCTGATGGCGGTTTCAATCATTTCTTTTGCTGTATTCCAGTCGGAGCAGTCTCCATAAAATGGAATGGCTTCCCCGCCCTCTTCTTTAATGAGTGCAGCGGTAGTTTCCGCATCACCTTTTAGCTTGCATAATTCATTCCAGTCTTCTTCCGGCATATCCTCTTTGCGGAATGTGGAAGCACTGAGTCCGTTTGGTTTCCGATTGTTTGTAATGACTTTTGCGCCTTCGAGGGCTAAACCAACAGCCAGACCTTTTCCGATTCCTTGTCCGGAACCTGTAACAATTGCAACTTTTCCTTCCAAATGTTTTTTCATAGAATAAACTCCTTTCGATTCATTGATCCGTATTCATTTTTATCTTAATTCCGGAGGAATGAAATTAAATTCTTCCTCGTGTTTCTTTTCAATCGCATTTAACTCCAGATTTGCCATGAAACAGTGGACATGGATGTCGTGATTTTTTTCTGCAATATCACTGATACCGCCGAAATTGCTTTCCAGATAGTGGAGCTTTTCATCGAGAATAAGCCATGTATCACTTGTGTCGTAAGCAATTGCCATATCCGTAGAAAAGAAGAAATGATTCTGTACTCCAAGGTCAGTAAAGAGATGATCTACCTCTTCTTTAAAAGATTTCGAGCAGACTTCATTTCCATAGCAGCCAAGAGAGACTGTTATCTTTTCGACAGGGGCATTTCCATTTTTACCTGGAAGGAAAATGTGTGCGATATCGTATATTTTTACAGCTTCGCTTCCAGAGGCATAGCAGATAGAAAGGGCATCTTCTAATGCCGGAGTCAACACAGTAGGAATGGATGCATGCATTTCAGAACAATCCGCAATAGGGATTCCTTTATTATTGGCGTCCCAGCTTTCCTGAATCATATTCATTTTCCGGTAACAATTTTCCGGATAAATTTTTTTTGAAATAAACCGGTGGTATCCATAAGATCTCAGCAGATTATCTACTTTACAGGCAAAATTATTTCCAACGGCTGCGGTCATATCAGAAAGTGTGGTTAAATTTTCAAATTTATTATTATATAATGCAGCACGGTCTTGATAGCCGAAGATATGCATGGCAATGGTATCTAAATCCAACGCGAATATCCAGGTGCCGATGTCCGGCGCATCTGTATTTAACAGGGCTCTGGCAAGCCATGTCGCAGGGCTGGTACAGCCGATAATGAAAGAATCTGAACCATTTATGGTCACTTTAATATCGTAACTGTTTTTATTTTTCTCAAGTTCGCAGGATGCTGTAATTCCATATGTAGAGTTGACAATATTTTTCCATAAATATAAATAGTCTTTGAAAGTAATCCCTTTGTCTGCATAAATTCCTTCGATTCGCAGATGGGCAGGCAGATCTTTATCGGAGTTATCAAAAATATTTCCACAACAAATACATCTGACAGGAAGAGTACCGCGTAAATGATTTAAATGTGTAGAAATTTGTTCGGGACGGAGCATATAAGCTCCGTTGTCCAGTAATAAAGGCTCAACAGAGAATTCTTCTGTTTCGGAAAAACAGGCAACCTCTTTTTCTGTAGATACAAGTTCAGGAGCCTCTCCATTATCGAGAAGCGTAAAACCATTTAAAAGAAACCCCTTCTTAAAAGAATCTGCAACTGAGTAAAGAGGGTGTTTGGTAATTGAATTCATAAATATATTCACCTCACGTTAATATTTGGATTGACAGTAAATGTGGATGGCATTATAAATTGTATTTTTTTAAGTACATAAATTAATTATAATTTAATTCAATAAATTGAATATGTCAATGATAAATGTAAAGAAAATTCTAAAAATAGAAAATAATTATAATATAAATTCAATATATTGACTTTTGTGACGGCGGATGTATAATAAAATTGGATGGCATGTGAAAAGGAGGTTCTTTTCAGATGAAAAAAGATTATATGTTCCCATTGCTTATGAAGCCGGGGAAAATGGGAACGCTTGAACTGGATAATCGAATTATTATGGCGCCTATGGGCTCCCTGAATGGTGGAGTAGATGGATATGTGACGGACCGTGGACTACAGTTTTATAAGGATATCGCACAGGGCGGAGTCAGTATGATGGTTGTTGAATGTACAGCAATTGATGATGACCTGAGTATCGGGGAAGACAATCTGATGCGTATGACAGATAATTCCCATATTACAGGACATGCAAGACTTGTCTCTATTTTACATGATTATGGAGTAAAAGCAGTTTTGCAGTTGTGTCATATCGGACAACAGATTTCACTGGCAGATAAAAAGGATTCGCTTGGACCGTCAACAATAATTGAAATGCAGGGAGGAATTCAGCCGTTTCCGATTCGCGGTATGACAAAAGCGGAAATAAAAGAATGTGAAGAAAATTTTGGCAAGGCAGCGTGGCGTGCCAAGATGGCCGGTTATGATGCTGTTGAGATTCATGGTGCAATCGGACATCTGATCAATATGTTCTGTTCACCGGCATATAATAAGCGGACAGATGAATATGGCGGAAGCCCGGAGAACAGAGTTCGGTTCTTTAAAGAGATTGTAGAGGCCTGTCAGGAAAAATGTGGGAAAACTTATCCGATTATTGTCCGGGTATGCGGGGATGAATTTGACGGCGAAGGTGGTCTTACTTTAAAAGAGAGTATTGAACAGGCCAAAATACTTGAGAGTTTGAAACCGGCTGCTTTGCATCTTGTGGCAGGTTCCAATAACAATGTGCGCACGATTAATTTCCAGTATGACAAGCGCGGAGATTACATAGAGACAGCAAAAGCATTTAAAGAGGCAGGAATCAAATTACCGATTATATTAGACGGTGGATTTTCCACTCCGGATCTTGCAGAAAAGGCATTGCAGGAGGGAGTCTGTGATTTTATTGGAATCGGGCGTCCAATTTTGGCAGATCCGTGTTATGCAAAAAAGGTCAAAGAAAACCGTCCGGAGGATATTACACCGTGTATCCGGTGCTGTATGGGCTGTGTTGGAACCATTGCAAAATTTAATGCAGCGGTGGGACTTCGCTGTTCCGTGAATCCACAATGTAACATGGGAGGATTCCGCGACTTAAATCCGATTGAATACAAAAAGAATGTATGTGTAGTCGGAGGAGGCCCGGCAGGTATGGAAGCGGCTCTTATACTGGATAAGCGTGGACATAATGTCACACTGTATGAGAAACGCCGTCTTGGCGGAACTATGAACGAGGCTGCATTTGATGAAAAATTAAAAGGTGATATACGGATTCTGATTCATTATTATGAAGAACAGCTTCGAAAATCGAGTGTGAAAGTCATTGAAAAAGAGGCTGGAAAAGAAGAGATTCTGGCTGGAAACTATGATGCAGTCGTGCTGGCGACCGGTGCGCCTGCGATTGATGTGAAAGTAAAAGGTGTTGAGAAAAATCCAAATGTTATGACAGTTTTTGACTATGCATCGCGGGCAGAAACAATCGAACTGGGGGATCATGTTCTGATTGTCGGAGGGTGTTTTATGAACCTGGAGATGGCATATGGACTTGCCTTAAAAGGAAAACATGTAACCATTTCGTCCAGAAGAGGAAAAGGCATGATGGGAATTATGGAGTTGGGCGATGACAACAGTTCACCGGGACAACAGCGTTTGAAGATTCTTATGAACGAACAGAAAGATAAGATTGAGTGGCTGCTCGGTAAAAATCTGGTTGAAATTAATGAAAAAGGTGCAATTCTTCAAGATGTAAAAACAAAAGAAAAATGTCAGGTGGAATGTGATAATCTGATTGTCTGCAGAGGATATCACGGAAGACCGAAACTTTATGATGAGATATATGATGAAGTCGAGGATGTGTACATGGCAGGAGATGCAGTGATGAAACTGCGCTGTACGGATAAACGAGTCATAGGAAATGCAATCGAAGACGGATTCGGAGTCGGAAACAGAATATAGTTATGGCAAGCTGAAAATGTAATATTTTCCTGTTCAACAAATAAAAAGTCACAGATATATGAAAGAGAAAAAATATATCTGTGGCTTTTTTATACTGTCAGACAGACCTGAGAAAAAGTGGTTGAAAGCACTTTTAAGTCTTAGTATTGTTCCAGTTGTTTTTCGAGGTCAGGGATATTTTTATATTTGTCCAACAGTGCTGTGATTTCAGTTAATAATTCTTTTTTTAAATGAAAACTCATATTGCCGAGTTTATAAAAATCAAGATCCAGTATTTTTAAAGTAAAAGCGGGATCCCAATCCAGATTATAGTGCAAGGTGTCCATAGCAGTTACAGAGCCAAGCTCGCTGTTTTGAACCGCTTCCTGAAGATCAAGTAACTGTTGACTGATCTGGCTGGCTGTGTCTGATGCATATAGCTTTTTCATGTCAAATATAGATTCATGCAGTTCCTGTGGTGTTGGAAGAAAACAATTATACACCAGAGGAGTGAGCTTATAGCTTTGCAGAAAGGATACAGTATGGTCCAAAATGACAGTTTCGATGGAATCATTCATAGCTTTGTCCGGAAAGAGTTCTTCCCGGTAAAGTTGGAAAATAACACGAAACAAATCACTCTGGCAGACAGTTCCAGTACCTTGACTTAATAAATCTTCCCACTTTTGTATGTCAAGCACAAAATGAATAAACAAGCTCTTTTTATCGTGATAAGTGCTCTCGATGACTTCATTTTCAGGCAGTGATTTTAAATACAAAAAATCAACACTTTCATTGATTCGTTCGATAAAATCACGAGGAGTTGTATGAAGTTTGTTTAAACGGTCTGAAATGTCCTCGATGAGTTGTTCAGGTACAGAAATCAAACGTAAAAAAGCTTCATAGTGGACAAGCCAGACCTGGTGGATCATTTCGTCCGGATCAATAAAAGATGCAAGCATCTGGATAATAACAGGGAATTTATCATCAAAAAAATCGTCACCCGGAATGATGTAAGACAAAATCTTTGTTAATTCAGGCTCAGGAATTGATTTTATCTGCCAGCTTTCCAGTTTTGAAATATAGGAAATGCTCTTTCCTATATAAAGTGAAAGATTTTTTGCAGTGATATGATTCTGTGTGCGTAACATTTTGATTAAGGTTGATAATTCCTGGGTAACCTGAAATTTTACCATAATTTTGGTCTCCTTTGGTTGTTTTTAAATGGCTCTTGTATATTCTTTTAACCACTCACGTTCATCATTGTTCAAATGTGGCGCAATTGCTTCATATACACGTTTGTGATATGTATTAAGTAATTCCTTATCTTCGACAGTCATCATCTCTGGAATAATTGCGTCCAAGTCAATTGGTACAAGAGTGATTGGTTTAAAATACAGGAAACGTCCGCAGGCAGTTGTTTCTCCTTCGCAGACCATAAGTTCATTTTCAATGCGGATTCCGTGAGAGCCGGTAATGTAGACACCAGGTTCATCAGTGATGATCATACCAGGCTCTAAAGCAACATCTTGGATTGGATTGTTGCTTAGATAGCGTCGGAATCTTGCAGGTTCTTCGTGAATATTCATAAGATATCCGACTCCGTGTCCGGTACCGTGATTGAAGTCCAGACCGCGTTTCCAAAGAGGAATTCTGCCGATAACATCCAGACTTCCGCCAGTAGTACCATATAAGAACACTACATTTGCCAGATGTAAATTACACAAAAGGACAGAGGTGAAATCTTCTTTCATCTGTTGCGGCACATTTCCAAATGCCAGAGTTCTTGTGATATCGGTAGAACCTTCCAGGTAGCCGCCACCGGTGTCTGTAAGGAAAAGTCCATTTTCTGTAATAGGAACATTGCTTTCTTCGGAAGCGCTGTAGTGAACGATTGCAGCATGTGCACCAGAAGCACAGATCGGACCAAAGCTCTGCCAGAGATAACCGTCTTGCTCTTTTCGGAGTTCTTCCAGTTTTGCGGCGGCACTAAGTTCAGTCACAGGTCCATCCGGAGAATCTTTGCCGACATGGGTCTTTAGCCAGTACATAAAGCGTGTAACAGCTATTCCATCCTTGATATGAGCCTGCTCAATATTATGAAGTTCTGTTTCATTTTTTACAGATTTCATAAGAACAGTAGGGTTTTCTTTTTCTACAACAGAAGTATTCGCCGGAATACAACTGCGGAGTGCATAATTGATTCTTGAAGGATCAAGAAGAACGGTCTCCTTTGGATCCAATTGTTTTAAATCGTCATAAATAGCATTGTATGGGAGTATAGTAATCCCTGCAGTTTCTAGATTGTGACACATTTCAGCGGTCAGTTTTTTAGAATCAACATATAATTTCATTTCATCCATCGTAATGATTGCGTAGGAGAGAAGGAGGGGATAATAGTCAATATCTCTTCCACGTAGATTCGTGATCCAGCAGATGTCATCCAAAGATGCAATTACATGAACGGTTGCATGATTCTTTTTCATGGCTTCACGGACACGTACAAGCTTCTCTTTGGTGGATGCTCCGGTATATTTCAAATCCAGTGCAAAAGCGGGTTTTGTAGAAATTGCCGGGCGATCTTCCCAGATAAGATCAATCAGATCTTCGGAATCGCAGATGTGTCCATGTTTTTTTTCTGCGATTTTTTGATATTTATTTCCGTTATTCATAGAGATGACGCGACCGTCAAAACCAATCGTTCCATTTTCCGGGAGATGTTCCTCCAAGAATTCGAAAATTGTTGGAACGTTCGGTTCAAGCATGCGGTAGAGTGTGACCGGTGATCCGGAAAGTTGGTTTTCTGCCTGTAAAAAATAACGACCGTCAGTCCAAAGCCCTGCGTGATCTAATGTGATAACTGCGGTTCCGGCAGAACCGGTAAAACCGGTAATAAATGCTCTTGCCTGAAAATAAGTTCCGGCATTTTCACTTTGATGAAAGTCGTCTGTCGGAACGATGTAAATGTCGTAACCACGCTCTTTCATAAGTCCCCGAAGTGCGCTGATACGTTCTGTCACTGTCATAATGAAAAACCTCCTCGATATGGTTTACAAATTTGCTAGAACAATTATATAATGATTCATAGAAAAAATCCAGTGAGGAGTATTAGAAGATGTTGAGTGGAAAAAATTTAGGCGATAAAAAATATTTTTTGTTTGATATAGATGGAACACTGGCCATAGACGATACGATTTATGACGGCAGCCGGGAATTGCTTTCTTATATTGAAAGTATTGGTGGACAGTCATATTATATTACAAATAATTCGGTGAAGAGCCGGAAGGACTATATAGAAAAATTTAGGAGATGGAACATTTCTACAAAAGAGGAACAATTTGTGACAGCTTCCTATGCGACATGCAGATATTTAAAGGAACATTATCAGGGAAAGAAACTCCTGGTAGTCGGAACGCCGTCTTTTGAAGAAGAACTTCGAAGTTTTGGACTGGAACTGACACATACGGCAAAAGACGATGTGGCATGCGTAGTTGTTGGATTTGACAGAACACTTGTCTACGAAAAAGTCGAAGAAGCATGTAAGGCATTGTTTCGTCCGGAGGTGGATTTTGTTGGGACGAATCCAGATTACAGATGCCCGACTGCATTTGGCTTTGTGCCGGATTGTGGCGGGATTTGTGAGATGCTTCGTGTAACGACTGACCGGACGCCTTATTACGCCGGAAAACCGAATGCGCAGATTGTAAAAATGTGTATGGAGCAGGCAGGGGCTAAGCCAGAGGAGGTTCTTGTGGTCGGGGATCGACTCTATACAGATATTGCATGCGGAATTCATGCAGGTGTGGAGACAGCACTTGTATATACAGGAGAGGCAAGAGAAGAAGATCTGGCACAGACAGAATATATGCCGGATTATGCTTTTGAAAATATTTATACGCTTTATGAAGCCTTTCGAAAAGCCAGAGGAGAGAGTTTATGTCGACAATAAGAATTGTAATTGTAATACTGGCAGCGATGATACTTCTTGTGTCCGTGGAAATGTATCGGGAACTTCATACATTTCAGATGACCAGATATCAGCTGGTTTCGTCGAAAATCAGCGGTGAGAATACTTGGATTTTTCTGAGTGATCTGCACAATCAGGTATATGGTAAGAATAATGAAAAATTGATTGCTGCAGTAGAAAAGGAAAAACCAGATCTGATTTTGATTGGTGGAGATATGCTGGTTGGGAAGAATGGTCATTCTTATGAACCGGCTCTCGCCTGCATAGAGAAGCTTGTAAATATTGCACCGGTGTATTGTGCCAACGGGAATCACGAAGAACGTTTAAAGCTAAAACCAGAAAAATATGATCAGTCCTATGCTTTGTATCGAGAGCGATTGGTGAAACTGGGAGTTCATATGCTGGAAAATGATTCGGTGATTCTGGAAAATGATTCTCAAAATGAAAAGGGGACAGATAGTAAAGATAAAATCAGACTGACGGGGCTTGAGATTCCTTTGGAGTGTTATACACATTTAAAACGAAAAGAGATGCCCGAAGGCGCAATCGAAGAACGAATTGGTATGCCAGATTCAGATGCATTTCAAGTTTTGCTTGCACACAATCCATCTTATATGGATGAATATCTTGACTGGGGTGCAGATTTGATCTTAAGTGGACATTTACATGGTGGTATGGTGCGGCTTCCGGGAGTCGGCGGAGTGATCGGTCCGGATTTTGTAGTGTTTCCGAAATATTCCGGAGAGATGCAAAAAGTTGGAGATCAGACAGTGATTGTCAGCAAGGGGCTGGGAACGCATACAATTCATATCCGGCTTTTTAATCCGGCAGAAATTGTTGTCATTGAGATGAATAATTCTTGAGAAATATATGGAAATCAAGTATAATATATTGTCAGGCCAAAGTTCTGTACAAAGATATAGGAGTAATGAAACATGGGAATTCCGGTAAAACTACAGGTGTTCGAGGGACCATTAGATCTTTTGTTACATCTGATCGATAAAAATAAAATAGATATTTACGATATTCCTATTGTGGAGATTACGAATCAGTACATGGAATATATCAAAGCTATGGAAAGAGAAGATCTCAATGTGATGAGTGAATTTCTTGTTATGGCTGCGACGCTTTTGGATATCAAGTGTAAGATGCTGCTTCCAAAAGAAGTAACAGAAGACGGAGAAGAGGAAGATCCGAGACAGGAACTTGTGGAACAGCTGCTACAATATAAGATGTACAAATTTATGTCTTATGAGCTTCGAGACCGGGAATTGGAAGGAGAACAGACGATGTATAAAGATCCGACGATTCCGGAAGAAGTTATGGATTATGTGGAACCGGTAGACCTGGATGAGCTTTTGGGTGATCTGACACTTGCGACACTCAACCGTGTCTTCCAGGATGTGATGAAGCGACAGGCAGATAAGATTGATCCGGTGAGAAGTAAATTCGGCAAGCTGGAGAAGGAAGAAGTTACAGTTGAGGAAAAGCTTGAGTCGGTAACGGATTATGCGAGAGAGCATAAGCATTTTAGTTTTCGTACATTACTGGGGCATCAAAAGTCTAAGATGCAGACGGTTGTAACATTTTTGGCAGTATTGCAGTTGATCAAAGAGGGAATCTTGATCGTACAGCAGGAACATGCATTTGATGATATTATGATTACTGCGAATTTATAAGATCTTTAAATGTAAGACAGATGGAGTGACTAAGAAGTTATATGGGTAAAAAGACGGAGATAGGTAAGATGGAAGCTGTGATAGAAGCCATTTTATTTACAATGGGCGAATCAGTGGAACTTAAAAAGATTGCGGCGGCGATTGAGCATGATGAAGTGACAACAAGAAAGATCATACATCGGCTGCAGGATAAATATGAAGCAGAAGACAGGGGACTTCGTATTATAGAACTGGAGGATTCTTTTCAGTTATGTACAAAGCGGGAGATGTATGATTATCTCATTCGTATTGCAAAGCAGCCAAAGAAATGTGTGCTGACAGATGTACTGCTGGAGACGTTGTCGATCATTGCATATCGCCAGCCGGTTACAAAGCTTGAAATCGAAAAAATCCGAGGGGTAAAATCTGACCATGCGGTCAACAAATTAGTAGAATTTAATCTTGCCTGCGAAGTGGGGAGAATGGATGCGCCGGGAAGGCCGATTTTATTTGGTACGACAGAAGAATTCCTGAGACGATTTAGTATACAATCTATTGAAGAACTTCCGAGCATGCAGCCTGAGCAAGTTGAGACATTTAAAGAAGAGGCAGAAGAAGAGGCTCAGCTGAAATTAAATATTTAAAGACTGAAAGGATTGAATACATATCTGTATTTTTTCTGTCATAGACTGTAAGGAAAATGTGACTATGATGGAATAGCAGCTATGAAAAAAGAGAGAATAAAAATTGTGTCAGTCATATTATTATTGTGTATAGGTGCGATATGGTTGGCACAATGTGATGATGGAATAGAATATAGTGATCAGAAGATTATAGATGTTGCAAAAATGACGGAGAATCTTTCAGACGAGCCAGAACAGTTATACGCCCGGTCTGCAGTCCTTATGGACGCGGATAGTGGGCGTGTTTTAGTTGGAAAGGATGAAAAGACACCGCGCCCGATGGCGAGCACAACAAAAATAATGACGTGTATTCTGGCACTTGAAGATATGTTTCCGGATCAGGTCGTGGTGGCATCAAAGGAAGCTGCAAGTCAGCCGAAAGTGCATCTTAAAGTTACCGAGGGGCAGCAGTTTTATCTGTTGGATCTGTTATATTCGCTGATGCTGGAATCTCATAACGACAGCGCTGTTATGGTAGCAGAGGGAATTGCCGGAAGTGTAGATAAATTTACAGATTTAATGAATACGAAGGCAAAAGAGCTTGGTCTTATCAATACACATTTTGTAACACCAAATGGTCTGGATGCAAGGGATGAAGGTGGCATTCATGCCACAACTGCAGAGGAACTGGCAAAAATAATGAAATATTGCATCTATGATTCTCCGAAAAAAGAGCAGTTTCTTGAAATTACGGGAGCGAAGGAATATCAATTTGAGGACGTAGAAAGAAAAAACAGTTATACCTGTTATAACCATAATACATTTTTGACTATGATGGATGGTGCGCTATCTGGAAAAACTGGATTTACTGCGGATGCGGGTTATTGTTATGTCGGGGCATTAAGACAAGATGAACGAACATTTATTGTTGCATTGCTTGCCTGCGGATGGCCGAATCATAAAGGATATAAATGGAGTGATACAAAGAGACTTATGGAATATGGAATTGAGAATTATACATATCAAAATGTGTGGAAGAAATTTCCTGTGCAGGAAATGAAAGTAAAAGAAAGTGGAGATACCAAGAATATATATAAGAAAAATTCAGTGGTGGAAATCGGGATCGATCGTGCACCGGAGAAATTGAATATATTATTAAAACAAGGTGAAAAAGTGGATACAGTTATCAGGATGAAAGCGTCGGTGACCGCACCTGTCAGAAAGGGAGAAAAAGTGGGGAATATCAGTTATATGATTGGAAAGAGTCAGATAGCAAAATATGAGATCGTGACTAAAAAAGAAGTACAAAAACGGACATTTCAGTGGTGCTTAAAAAGGATGGAAAGGCGGTTTTTATTCACAAATCTGGATTGACGGAGTTTACAAACCATGATACAGTAAAAAATGTCAGAGGAAACAATTCTTACACACTTTTTCAAATTTTTTCTATTGACAATTTGCGGCGGTTATAATACTATATTAATCAGACACCGAACATTCGTTCGGGAAACAGCGAGGAGAATTAATTATGGCGAATAATGAAGATAAGAAAAAGGCCTTGGATGCGGCTATTGCTAAGTTAGAGAAAGATTTTGGTAAGGGTACGGTCATGAAGCTTGGAGATCCGGCAGCACAGGTTTCTGTTGAGACGATTCCGACTGGATCACTGAGTCTGGATATAGCACTTGGACTTGGCGGAGTGCCAAGAGGACGTGTGGTAGAGATTTATGGACCGGAATCCAGTGGTAAGACGACGGTTGCGCTCCATATGATCTCAGAGGTTCAAAAGAGAGGTGGAATCGCAGGATTTATTGATGCTGAGCATGCGTTGGATCCGGTCTATGCACGTAATATCGGAGTAGATATTGATGAGTTATATATTTCTCAGCCGGATAGTGGAGATCAGGCACTTGAGATTGCAGAGACTATGGCACGTTCCGGAGCGATGGATATTATTGTCATTGACTCTGTTGCAGCTCTTGTACCAAAGCAGGAGATCGAAGGAGATATGGGAGATTCCCATGTGGGTCTTCAGGCAAGACTGATGTCTCAGGCTTTACGTAAACTGACACCGGTAATCAGTAAGTCTAACTGTGTGGTTATTTTCATCAATCAGTTACGTGAAAAAGTTGGTATCATGTTCGGCAATCCGGAGACAACAACTGGTGGTCGTGCACTGAAGTTCTATGCGTCTGTACGTATGGATGTCAGAAGAATCGAGACACTTAAGCAGGGGGGAGAGATGATTGGTAACCGAACTCGTGTGAAGATTGTAAAGAATAAGATCGCACCTCCGTTTAAAGAAGCGGAATTTGATATTATGTTTGGAAAAGGAATTTCAAAAGAGGGGGATATTCTTGACCTGGCCGTAAATCTTGGACTGGTTGGTAAGAGTGGTTCCTGGTTCTCTTATAATGGAGATAAGATTGGACAGGGACGAGAGAATGCCAAGATTTACCTGACAGAGCATCCGGATGTTATGGATACGCTGGATAAGCAGATCCGTGCACATTATGACTTTGAAGGGGCACAGACGGAAGAAGACGGTAAAGCAGGAAAGGCTGACACAGCAGCAAAGACAGAAAAAGAG
The DNA here is from genome assembly GCA_934307335.1 of uncultured Dorea sp. Taxonomy (GTDB): domain Bacteria; phylum Bacillota; class Clostridia; order Lachnospirales; family Lachnospiraceae; genus Dorea. The sequence continues at coordinate 45,174 of CAKRCL010000001.1, forward strand.
GACTAATACTAAGATGATTGTCACGAAGATAGAAGCTGTGACAAAGACAAAGTATAAGGTATATGTAGACGGACAGTTCGCTTTTGTATTGTACAAGGGAGAACTGTCCCGTTTTCATATTGCCGAAGAACAAGAATTGTCGCAGGAGATTTATGAGAAGATACGAACTGAAGTGATTTTGAAAAGGGCGAAGCTTCGTGCGATGCATCTGTTGAATGATATGTGGCGTACAGAATCTCAGCTCAGAGAAAAATTGACGAGGAATGATTATCCGGCAGATATTGTAGAAGAAGCAATCCGATATGTGAAATCTTTCGGTTATATTAATGATTATAATTATGCAAAAAGTTTTATAGAGACGCGAAAAGACCGCAAGAGCAGGCGGGAGATTTATATGCAACTTATCGGGAAAGGAGTTTCCAAGAATTTGATTGAAGAAGCGTTCGAAGAGTGCTATGAACGAACAGACTCAAAGGAAGCGATTCAACGACTTCTGGAAAAGAAGCATTATGATCCGAAAACTGCTACGTCAGATGAAAAAAGAAAGCTGATGGGGTATTTAGTCAGAAAGGGTTTTAGTTACGAAGATGTTCTTGACATCTTTCACAAAACAGTATAGAATTTAACTGTTGTATTTGTACAATGAAAACTAAATAAGGAGGTGCTCCTGTGCCGATAGGAATATTAATTGCTGTTGCAGTTGTGCTTATCATCGCATCTGCGGTCATCAGCCACTTTATAACAGTTTCCAATCTGAAGAAGAATGCAGATTCTAAGATTGGTAATGCTGAGAGCAAAGCGCGTGAGATTATCGATGATGCAGTGAAGACAGCCGAGGCTAAGAAAAAGGAGTCTCTCTTGGAAATTAAAGAGGAATCAATCAAGAACAAGAACGAGCTTGAGAGAGAGTCAAAGGAACGCAGATCTGAATTACAGAGATATGAGAAGCGTGTACTTTCCAAGGAAGAAGCTTTAGATAAACGGTCTGAGGCAATTGAGAAGCGTGAAGCAAGCTTTACAGCGAAAGAAGAACAGTTGAAACAGCGCGAAAAGAAAGTTGACGAGTTGAATCAACAGCGTGTACAGGAACTAGAAAGAATCTCAGGACTTACCTCCGAACAGGCAAAAGAATATTTGTTAAAAACTGTTGAAGAAGATGTGAAACATGACACTGCGAAGATGATCAAAGAGATGGAAGCGCAGGCTAAGGAAGAGGCAGATAAGAAGGCAAAAGAATATGTTGTCACTGCTATTCAAAGATGCGCCGCAGATCATGTAGCTGAAACCACAATTTCTGTAGTTCAGCTTCCGAATGATGAGATGAAGGGAAGAATTATTGGTAGAGAAGGACGTAATATCCGTACTCTGGAGACACTGACAGGTGTAGAACTGATTATCGATGATACCCCGGAAGCTGTTGTATTATCAGGCTTCGATCCAATCAGACGAGAGGTTGCAAGAATTGCGCTTGAGAAGTTGATCGTCGATGGACGTATTCATCCGGCAAGAATCGAGGAGATGGTTGAAAAGGCGCAGAAAGAAGTTGACACTATGATTCGCGAGGAAGGAGAATCTGCGGCACTGGAAGTTGGTGTTCACGGAATTCATCCGGAACTTATCAAGCTTCTCGGTAGAATGAAGTTCAGAACAAGCTACGGACAGAATGCATTAAAGCACTCTATGGAAGTGGCACAATTATCAGGGCTTCTGGCTGGAGAAATCGGTCTTGATGTCAGAGTGGCAAAGAGAGCCGGTCTTTTACATGATATCGGTAAATCTATCGACCATGATGTAGAAGGATCACATATCCAGATTGGTGTTGACCTTTGTAGAAAATACAAAGAGTCAGCAGTTGTTATCAATGCGGTAGAAGCTCATCACGGCGATGTAGAGCCGGAGACTTTGATTGCATGTGTTGTACAGGCTGCAGATACAATTTCCGCAGCAAGACCAGGTGCAAGAAGAGAGACATTAGAAACATACACAAACAGGTTAAAACAATTAGAAGATATCGCCAATCAGTTTAAAGGCGTTGAAAAATCTTTTGCAATTCAAGCAGGTAGAGAGATTCGTATCATGGTAGTTCCAGAACAAGTATCTGATGCAGACATGGTATTGCTGGCCAGAGATATTGCGAAACAAGTTGAATTTGAACTTGAATATCCGGGTCAGATTAAGGTAAATGTAATTCGTGAATCAAGAGTTACAGATTATGCCAAGTAGAATTAGATGAAATAAAAATTCGGAGAAAGTATTGATAGATTTAGCAAATTCAGTACTTTCTCTTTTTTATTCTATTTACTATAATGACTTGTAAGAGTTACAGAAGAAAAGTTGAAAGTAAGGAGAGCTATATAATGGATTTAAAAGAATATATTGTACAAAGAATCGAAGAGATGCCACTTGTTACATTGGCACCGGAGCAAAAAGAAGGAGCTGTCTGCATGGATTTTGCAAAAGTCGATGAAAAGATGTATAATGGGGTCTTGATTGAAAATGCAACAAATGCGGCAAAGATTTTGACAGAGGAATATATGACTGCTGTAACGCCCGATTTGGAAAAAGACCAATTACTGTGGTTTTCTTATGAAGGTATGACGGAGAAAGCAATCAAGAAGAAAATGAATATGATTGAAGCATTTGTATCATCTATATAAGAATGGAAAGGCGGTTATTATGAGCGAAGAAGTGAAACGTGTCGGAAGAGAACTGGCATATGAAGGAACTGTAATCAATGTGTATAAGGATCATATGAAATTTGCAAATGGCAATACAGCCGACTGGGATTTTATCCATCATGACGGTGCGGCAGCAGTAGTTCCTGTCATGGATGACGGGAAGATTCTTATGGTGACACAGTATCGTAATGCTCTTGAGAGAAATACACTCGAAGTACCGGCCGGAAAACTGGATGCACCGGGAGAACCGGGAATAGAATGTGCATCAAGAGAACTGGAAGAAGAGACAGGATATCGATCAGAGAATTTAGAATGGCTTATAACATTACGTACGACGGTGGCATTTTGTGATGAGAAGATTGATATTTATGTTGCCAGAAATTTGATCCCATCACATCAGCATTTGGATGAGGACGAGTTTATCAATGTGGAAGCTTATACAATTGATGAATTGAGAAAAAAGATTTACGCCGGTGAGATTGAAGATGCTAAGACTGTCGCCGCACTTTTGGCGTATGCAGATAAATATGGAAAATAAATTAAATGTCGAAACTGGTGAATATTAAAAAAGCCCAGGCATATAATAGAGCGAGGTTAAAATTTGCATCAAGACGAAAGTAGGAGTCTTGAAAAAATATCTTGACAGGGGGTAGTACGTGTGAAGATATACATAAGAGCAAAATATCCTTTTCTCGTTTATATGCTGGGTTTTTTTCTTGGAATTTTATATTTGAATCTGGCTGCATCAGAATATATTCTTACAAATGGAATATGGGGGGAATGGTTTAGAAGCTGTTATCTGGATTATGATCTTCGAAGTTTCGATTATTTGTGGTACATAGTTAAGGTGCGGGTTTTGCCTGCCGGAGTTCTTGCAGTTCTGGGTGGGACAAAGTTGCGAAAAATATCAGCATACCTTTTTATCGGGTGGATTGGGATGAGTTGTGGATTAATTATGACCTTGGCAGTAATGACACTTGGTATAAAAGGGATTGTTTTGTGTATCGTCTGCATGCTTCCGCATTATTTGTGCTATGTGCCTGCGTATATTATGTTGCTGATTTATTTACTGCATTTTCCGGAAAGTGTATGGAATATAACAAAATGGAGCAGTTTTTTGCTTTTTATGACGATGGGAATGGCATTGGAGTGTATTGTGAATCCGGTATTATTAAAGGCATTTCTTAGAATAATATAAACAAAAGTCTTATTTAAGAACCTATTCGAGATTCTAAGGAAAGACTTGACAGAACGAAAAAGGGGTGTTATTCTACTTAAAGTAAATCCCCAGTGATTCACTAGGGATTGGAAAAGAAGGTGAGAAAATTGAAACTGTCGACAAAAGGAAAGTATGGACTTCGGGCAATTATCGATTTGGCAAGATTTAGCGAGAAGGCTCCGGTGTCTATAAATTGTATAGCCGAGAGACAGAGATTGTCTGAACGATATCTGGAACAGCTTTTTGCATTATTAAAAAAAGCAGGACTTGTAAAGAGTATCCGAGGGGCATCCGGAGGTTATGTTCTTGCAAAAAGTGCAGAAGAGATATCTGTAGGTGATGTACTTCGTGCTTTGGAAGGTAATTTGGAACCGGTAAGGTGTGCGGCGTTCTATTCAGAAGAAGGCTGTGTGGCTTCAGATGAGTGTGTTACAAAGTATGTATGGCAGAAGATTAACGACAGTATTAATAAGACCGTAAATGAAATCAAACTTGATGAGCTTGTAAAAGAAAGCAAAGTACTGAATCCGGAGGGCGTTATCCACGGAGAATGCAGTCAACAATAGAGAAAGAAGGGTAATGTAAGATGTCTAAATTAATTTATCTTGATAATGCAGCAACAACAAAGACCGCTCCAGAGGTCGTAGAGGCTATGCTTCCATATTTTACAGAGTTTTATGGAAATCCTTCCAGCGTGTATAGTTTTGCAGCGCAGAATAAAGAGGTTATTACTCAGAACAGAGAAATTATTGCAAATGCGCTTGGAGCAAAGACTGAGGAGATATATTTTACTGCAGGCGGTTCAGAGTCTGACAACTGGGCTTTAAAAGCAACAGCTGAGGCTTATGAGAAAAAAGGAAAGCATATCATTACAACTAAGATTGAGCATCATGCGATTCTTCACAGTGCCCAGTATCTTGAAAAGAGAGGATATGAAGTTACTTATCTGGATGTAGATGAGAATGGAGTTGTAAAGTTAGATGATCTTAAGGCGGCTATTCGTCCGGATACTATTTTGATTTCAGTAATGTTCGCAAATAATGAGATCGGAACACTTCAGCCAATCAAAGAGATCGGAGAGATTGCTCATGAGCATGGAATTTTGTTCCACACAGATGCTGTGCAGGCGTTTGGACAAGTCCCAATTAATGTAGACGAGTGCCAGATTGATATGTTAAGTGCCAGTGGTCATAAATTGAATGGTCCAAAGGGAATCGGATTCCTTTATATTCGAAAAGGTGTAAAGATCCGTTCTTTTGTTCATGGTGGTGCACAGGAAAGAAAACGTCGTGCCGGAACGGAGAATGTGCCGGGAATCGTTGGAATTGGAACAGCAACTGCGCGTGCAATCCGCACGATGGACGAGCGTACAAAAAAAGAAATAGAGCTTCGAGATTATCTGATTAAGCGTGTATTAGATGAGATTCCGTATACAAGATTAAATGGACATCCAACGAAGAGACTTCCGAATAATGCAAACTTTAGTTTTAAGTTTATCGAGGGAGAATCTCTTTTGATTCGATTGGATATGAAAGGAATCTGCGGATCAAGTGGATCAGCATGTACATCTGGATCATTAGATCCGTCACATGTACTGCTTGCAATTGGACTGCCACATGAGATTGCACATGGATCACTTAGACTGACTTTAAGTGAAGAAATTACGAAAGAGGACATCGATTATGTAGTGGACAATTTAAAAGAAATTGTTGCATATATTCGTCAGATGTCACCGCTTTATGAAGATTTTTTGAAAAAACAAAAATAATAATCAACCGACAAAATGTTACGACAGGAGGAAATATAATGTATTCAGCAAAAGTTATGGATCATTTTGAACATCCAAGAAATGTAGGAGAGATTGAGGATGCCAGTGGAGTAGGAACTGTTGGAAATGCAAAATGTGGAGATATCATGAGAATTTATCTGGATATCGATGAGAGCCAGATTATCAGAGATGTAAAATTTAAGACATTCGGCTGTGGAGCAGCTGTTGCGACAAGCAGTATGGCTACGGAAATGGTAAAAGGAAAGAGTGTTCAGGAAGCTATGCAGGTCACAAATAGAGCAGTTATGGAAGCACTTGATGGACTTCCACCGGTAAAAGTACATTGCTCTCTTCTTGCAGAGGAGGCAATCCACGCAGCACTGTGGGATTATGCACAGAAGAATGGTATTACAATTGAAGGACTTCAGAAACCAAAGTCAGATATTCACGAAGGTGAAGAAGATGAGGAAGAAGAATATTAGACCGAAAAGGTAGATGAGATGGAGAAGAAAAAGGTTGTAGTAGGAATGTCTGGTGGCGTAGATTCATCAGTAGCTGCCTGGCTTTTGAAAGAACAAGGGTATGATGTGATCGGTGTCACCATGCAGATCTGGCAGGATGAGGATGAATTTAAACAGCAGGAGGAAGGCGGTTGCTGCGGACTGAGTGCTGTGGAAGATGCAAGGCGGGTGGCAGCCCGCCTCGGCATTCCTTATTATGTCATGAATTTTAAAAATGAATTTAAAAAATATGTCATCGATTACTTTATCGATGATTATTTGAACGGAAGAACTCCAAATCCGTGTATTGCTTGTAATCGTTATGTAAAATGGGAGTCGCTTCTTACAAGATCTATGGAGATTGGAGCAGATTATATTGCAACTGGTCATTATGCGCAGGTAGAACAGCTTCCGAATGGTCGATATTCTATAAAAACTTCGGTAACAAGTGCAAAAGATCAGACATACGCTCTTTATAATCTGACTCAAGAGCAACTTTCACGTACGATTATGCCGGTTGGAAAATATAGCAAAGATGAAATTCGAAAAATAGCTGAGGATATTGGATTGCTTGTAGCGCATAAGCCGGATAGTCAGGATATTTGTTTTGTGCCTGACGGAGATTATGCGACATTTATAGAAGAAAATACGACCAATGCAATTAAGCCAGGTAATTTTGTGACATCGGATGGAACGATAGTCGGACAGCATAAAGGAATTATTCATTATACAGTTGGGCAACGAAAAGGACTGGGATTATCTCTTGGACATCCGGCATTTGTACTTGAGATTCGTCCGCAGACGAATGAAGTGGTTGTCGGAACAAATGAAGAATCTATGTCCAGATATGTGCGTGCAGACCATGTGAATTTTATGTCGGTCGCAGATATTGAAGGAAAAAAACGTGTCTGGGGAAAAATCCGTTATAACCATAAAGGAGCATGGTGTACAGTTGAACGCACAGGAGAAGATGAGATTTTATGTACATTTGATGAACCGGTGCGGGCAATTACCCCGGGACAGGCTCTTGTTTTGTATGATGGTGAGTATGTACTTGGTGGCGGAACAATCTTACCTCCAAGTGAAAAATAAATGTAATTGATATTTGGCTGAAAAGGAAATGGAACGATATGAAGACAGATGCTCACATGCACAGCAGTTTTTCTTATGACGCGCAAGTCTGTCCGGAAGAGATGGTAAAAGCTGCTATAGAAAAAGGATTAAAAGCGGTCTGTTTTACAGATCATTATGATAAAGACGATGACCAGTGGGGTGAAGGCGAACAGATTTTTGATGTAGATCAATATTTTCAGGAGATGACCAGGCTCAGAGCTAAGTACCAGAGCCGAATAGAGATTCGAATTGGAGTTGAACTTGGCCTTCAGCCTCATCTTGCAGAGTATTATAAAAAATTTGTACCGCAATATCCATTTGATATGGTTATTGGTTCTGTACATTCGGTACATGGTATGGATCCGGCGGCAAAAAAATTATTTGAAGGAAAGACAGATGCAGAAGTCTATCGTGAGACATTTGAAGAAACGCTGACAGATATCAGACATTTTCATGATTTTGATGTTGTGGGACATCTTGATTATGTGGTAAGATATGGTAAGAGTCGGGAAAAAGAATATTCATATAGAATGTTTGCAGATGAGATTGATGCAATTTTAAAAGAAATCATTGCACATGGAAAAGGAATTGAACTCAATATGGCCGGACTCAAATACGGTCTTCCGTTTGCACATCCTCATCCAGATATTCTGAAGCGTTACAGAGAACTTGGCGGAGAGATCATTACAATTGGTGCAGATGGTCATAAACCAGAGCATATAGCATGGGAATTTGACCGGGCCGCAGACATTTTAACTGGTTGCAATTTTAAATATTATACAGAATTTAAAGGAAGAAAGCCGATTTTTTTGACACTTCGATAGAATTCGAAAAGAGACTTGAATTTTTGTACTTTCTTTAGTACAATGTAAGAGGTTGATGAATCTTTAACAAACTTTTGTTGAGGATTTCAGCATAAAAAGAACTAAATTTAAAACTTTAGGAGGAATTAATCATGGCAGTAAAAGTAGCGATTAATGGTTTTGGACGTATTGGACGTTTAGCTTTCAGACAGATGTTTGGAGCAGAGGGATATGAGGTAGTTGCAATCAACGACCTGACATCTCCTAAGATGCTTGCACATCTGTTAAAGTATGATTCTTCTCAGGGAAGATATGCTTTAGCTGATAAGGTAGAGGCTACAGAGGATTCTATCATTGTTGACGGAAAAGAGATCAAAATCTACGCAAAGGCTAATGCTGAGGAACTTCCATGGGGAGAAATCGGTGTAGACGTTGTTCTGGAGTGTACAGGATTCTACACATCTAAAGAGAAATCCATGGCACATATCAAAGCAGGAGCTAGAAAAGTTGTTATTTCCGCACCAGCTGGAAAAGACCTGCCAACAATCGTATATAATGTAAACCACGATGAGTTAAAACCAGAGGATACAGTTATTTCTGCAGCTTCTTGTACAACAAACTGTCTTGCACCTATGGCTAAGGCACTGAACGATCTTGCACCGATCAAATCCGGTATCATGAGCACAATTCATGCTTACACAGGAGATCAGATGACTCTTGATGGACCACAGAGAAAAGGTGATTTAAGAAGATCTCGTGCAGCAGCAGTTAATATCGTACCAAACAGCACAGGTGCTGCAAAAGCAATCGGACTTGTTATTCCTGAACTGAATGGAAAACTTATCGGTTCCGCACAGCGTGTACCAACTCCTACAGGATCAACAACAATCCTGACAGCAGTTGTAGAGGGTAACGTTACAGTAGAGCAGATTAACGAGGCTATGAAAGCAGCTTCTAACGAGTCATTCGGATACAATACAGATGAGATCGTATCCAGCGATATCGTAGGTATGAGATATGGTTCTCTGTTTGATGCAACACAGACAATGGTTATGCCACTTGACAATGGAACAACACAGGTTCAGGTTGTTTCCTGGTATGACAACGAGAATTCTTACACAAGCCAGATGGTAAGAACAATCAAATACTTCTCAGAGCTTGCATAAGATTTCTGGTATTTTATAAAGACTCACAAAGGGTCCGGTCTAGAATGGGCCGGACTCTTTTCAATAAATTTGAAACGGAGAGAATGTTATGTTAAATAAAAAATCTGTTGATGATATCAATGTAAAAGGAAAAAGAGTTCTTGTAAGATGTGATTTTAATGTTCCGCTTATCGATGGAAAAATTACAGATGAGAATCGTCTTGTTGCAGCACTTCCTACAATCAAAAAATTGATTGCTGATGGAGGAAAGATTATTCTTTGTTCACATCTTGGAAAGCCTAAGGGACAGCCGGTACCAGAGTTATCACTTGCACCGGTTGCAGTACGTCTTTCAGAGCTCCTTGGACAGGAGGTAAAATTTGCAGCAGATCCTGAAGTTGTCGGACCGAATGCAAAGGCAGCAGTTGCAGAGATGAAAGATGGAGATGTTATTCTTCTTGAGAATACACGTTACAGAGCAGAAGAGACAAAGAACGAGGATGCGTTCAGCAAAGACCTGGCATCTCTTTGTGATGTGTTTGTAAATGATGCATTTGGAACAGCTCATCGTGCACATTGTTCTAACGTTGGTGTTACAAAATATGTAGACACAGCAGTTGTCGGATATCTGATGCAGAAAGAAATCGATTTCCTCGGAAATGCAGTAAACAATCCGGAGAGACCGTTCGTAGCAATTCTTGGTGGAGCAAAAGTATCCAGTAAGATTTCTGTTATTGAGAACCTGATCGACAAAGTTGATACACTGATCATTGGTGGTGGTATGTCTTACACATTCAGCAAAGCTCAGGGCGGAACTGTTGGTAACTCTCTTCTTGAGGAAGATTACTGCCAGTATGCTCTTGATATGTTAAAGAAAGCACAGGAGAAGGGCGTAAAATTACTGCTTCCGGTAGATACAATCATTGCAGATGATTTCTCCAATGCTGCAAATAGAAAAGTTGTTAAAAGCGGAGAAATTCCGGAGGGCTGGGAAGGACTTGATATCGGACCTGAGACAGAAAAGATTTTCTGCGATGCAGTAAAAGATGCGAAGACAGTTGTATGGAACGGACCAATGGGATGCTTTGAGATGCCGAATTTCGCACATGGAACAGAGGCAGTTGCAAAAGCACTTGCAGATACAGATGCTGTAACAATTATTGGTGGCGGAGATTCTGCAGCAGCAGTTAACCAGCTTGGATATGGTGACAAGATGACACACATTTCCACAGGTGGCGGAGCTTCTCTTGAATTCCTTGAAGGAAAAGAACTCCCGGGTGTAGCAGCAGCTAACGATAAATAAGACATAGTGAAATATTCATTATCATATTAAAGGAGATTAATGATATGGCAAGAAGAAAAATTGTTGCAGGAAACTGGAAGATGAATAAGACTCCAAGTGAGGCAGTTGCTCTTGTGAATGAGCTGAAACCGTTGGTTGCTAATGATGACGTAGATGTAGTGTTCTGTGTTCCGGCAATTGATATTATTCCAGTTGTTGAGGCTGTGAAAGGAAGTAATATTCAGGTTGGTGCCGAGAATATGTACTTTGAAGAGAAAGGAGCTTATACTGGTGAGATTTCACCGGAGATGCTCGTAGACGCAGGTGTAAAATATGTCGTTCTCGGACATTCTGAGAGAAGAGAATATTTTGGTGAGACAAATGCAGATGTAAATAAAAAAATCCTGAAAGCATTTGAACATGGTATTACACCAATCATGTGCTGTGGTGAGACACTTGAGCAGAGAGAGCAGGGTGTGACTGTGGATTTCATCCGTCAGCAGGTTAAGGTTGGTTTCCAGAATGTGACAGCAGATCAGGCAAAGACAGCAGTGATTGCATACGAGCCAATCTGGGCGATCGGAACTGGAAAAACTGCAACAACAGATCAGGCAGAAGAAGTATGTGCAGCTATCCGTGCATGTATCGCAGAAATATATGACGAAGCAACTGCTGAGGCTATTCGTATTCAGTATGGTGGATCTGTTAATGCAGGAAATGCAGCAGAATTATTCGCACAGGCTGATATCGACGGTGGACTTGTAGGTGGAGCATCTTTAAAGGCAGATTTCGGAAAGATTGTAAACTACAAATAAGCCTTGAAATTTGTGAAAAGTAAATAAATAAAACGCATCAAAACGTCACTAAATGCAATGAAATTTGGCAGTATTGTCCAATTGAAAAGTGTTTGGTGACGTTTTATTATATAATCAATATCACTTTTAAGTATCACTTTGGACGGTATGAGAATGTATCACTTGAAAAAGTGATAGTAACGTGGATGGAGGTTATATATATGGGCAGAAAAGGTAATGGAGATGGAAGCACTAGACAGCTTGCAGACGGTTCATGGGAATGTTTGGTACAAAGTAAATATCCTAATCCAAAGACAGGAAACCCGAAACGTATAAAGAGAAAAGCAGCAACAGAGAAAGAAGCAATCGAAAAAGCTAAAATGGCGTTGACTGCATGGGAAAAAGGATTTGAAGAAGGAAAGGATATCAAAGTCAATAAGACTAAAACATTCGGAATGTATATGGAAGAATTTATTGAGTCGAATGTAAAGCCTAATTTAACGGGTAGCGGATATCATTCTTATGTGTCGGCAATGAAAAATAATTTTTATCCTTTTGCGATTTCAAAAATGCAGTTGTCAATGTTGAACAAGGTCGAGTTTCAAAAATATTTTGATGAGATTCTTTCTTTGAAAAGCCGAAAAACATGTTCTTTTCCAGTCCAGTTATGCCGGAGATGCTGCAAGTGGCTTGTCAATCAAAGTTTATTGAAAGAAAACTATGCAGAGCAAGCAGAACTTAAACGGGAAATATCAGATGAATACAACCAAAAGAAAGAAGAAGACATAAAGAATCGAAAAGAAGTCTTCACGCCAGAGGATATTCAAAAGTTTTATTATGCTTATCAAAATAATATGGGGCAATATCCAGTTGTCGTACTATTCCTCCTGGAAACTGGTATGCGTGCCAGTGAATTCGCTGCGTTAAGGAATGATAATGTAGACTTAGAAAATAATCGTATTCATATTGTGGAAACACGGGCTATACGATTTAAGGATAATGATAAGGACAAAGGCATTGAGTATTATACTAAAGTCCCGAAAAACAAAAAAGCAAGATACATAGTCATGTCTGAACTGTGCCGTGAGTGTGTTCTTTACATGATGGAGCAGACTAAACTAAATTGTACATGTAATAAAGACAATCTGTTATATCCAACATTCAGAAACGGTCGCAGAAGATCCACAAGTAGCATGGAAGTATGCTTTAAAGAGCTGTGCAATAAATTAGAAATTGATCGTGATGTGCATTTGACAGAGAGAGGCAACATGAAAGGCTTATGCTTGCATTCTTTACGACATACAGCCGATACGATGGCGAACACAGCGAAAGGCGCAAATGTAGTAAATACAGCTCTTATGATGGGACACACGGCTATCAGTGTTGAGAATGTATACACTCATGCGACTGATGAAGCACTTAGCAGCGTGCGCACACCTTCCCAGGCTGTACTCGATGAATATAAGAAAAGTGATAGTTCTGAAAAAAGTGATAGTAAGAGCCTGGAAGAAAAGGAAAAAGAGCTGTATGAGATGTACTTAAAGTTGAAAGAAAAATTTGAAGGATAGATATTATAAGTTGTGTGAAAATAAAAGAAAATATTTTTAAATTATCTGTCAAAAAGCATTGACAAATTTGGAAAACATGATATGATTACCATGCTGAAACAATTAGTTTCACAAAATCATTTTCGTTTATAGACCGACCGCTTGCGGTTCGTCCAATAAGTATAAGCCCGTGAGACTCTTCATCTCCGGGCTTCTCCTGTATTATGATGATGTGAAACTCTGTTAGGCGATATAGGGCAAAACGTACTTCAAGATACATGGAGAAAAGGAGTACGAAAAATGATTAAGTGGAACGAAGGAAGAGAAGCAAAAGAAAAATGTGAGAACCATAATTTTGAGTATGGCGAAAAGGATTTAACGCTAATATGTAAATATCTGGGAAATGGGGAACAAGACAAAAATGAACTTGAAAATAGACTCTTAGATTTCTGCAGTGATTGCAGACGAGAAGGTAAAATTCAGTTTGATCCATTTTACCGTGAGTATATGATTCCGTTTAATAATGCGGTCGAGACAGCCAGCAAAAAAACAATACAAGACAGATTCCCGATCCCGATTACTTTGAATGAATGGCGCACAATTAAGCAAATCGACAATGAAGAAATCCAACGATTACTATTTGTCATGTTGGTTGTGGCTAAATACTTTCATATCTTGATTAAAAGATATGATCTGCCATACACGACAGACTACCGGGTAGATATGTCAGATGCGAAGATTCGTAAGCTGGCAAAAGTTAAGTTGCATCGGGATTCTGCTGCCAGTCGAACAAATTACCGTGACTGGTTACGGGACAATGGATATATCAGATTGTCCGGGCGTAATCAAATATATGTTTTATTTGCGGAAGATTCCGGGGAAGTTATTGAAACAGTGACCGATTACGATCACATGGACTTGCACTTTGACAGGCTGAATGGCGAAAACATTGGAACGTGCGAAAAGTGCGGTCAGTTGTTCCGGCAAAACAAACAGAATAATCAAAGATTGTGTTCTGATTGCCGAGGATATAAAAAAGCCGAGCCGAGGAATTGCAAATGCCTGGACTGCGGAAAGACTTTTATCAGGATGCCAAATAATAGGCGAAAAGTAAGGTGCGAGAAATGCGCCGAGGAACATAAGAAGATGTTAAAAAGAGAAAGAAATGCGAAATACCGGGGATTGAAGGACTGAAAATCAGTCCTTTTTTCTTTTGATTGTGAGCCGTTTTTAATTTTTGAGTTAAAATACCTATAAACTCAGTAAATAAAGGAAAAACAGAGAAAGTAAACGAAAAAACGGCTTGAAAATTATTTGTTAATTTACTTATATTTTTTTGAAAAAAATCGTCGGAAATCAGCAATAGGAGCGGATTACAGACGATGAAAAAATCAGAAAAATTTTTGCACCCTATTATGAATAAGAGAAAAGATAGGATTGACGCTTTTGCTTTTATTTATCTATATATTCCATTGACAAATGTAGATACAACAGAGAGGTACACATAAACTGTACCTCTCATTAAATGATTTTTAATTTAAACTCATAATTTACTCTTTATGTGAGTTTAAATTAACGATTAATTATTTTGTTTTGTGTATGGGGAGGCATTTTTAAAATGCCCTAATTTAATTTACTGGGGAGCTTATCACTCCCCTTTATTAAAATGGTTATTTGCTTTTATCATTTTTAACATATATTTAGGCAGATGAGAAATCGTTTGTCTACATATGTGTTAATTTTTTTGACGCAATATTTTTACAAAATAATAAATAAAAAAACACAAAATATAGGAGAATAACATGGATGAAAGACTAAATATAAGAGAAATAACAAACGCTTATTTGCTTTACAACGGATTGACAGTATCATACATGAGCAGAGCTACCAGAATCCCGAACAGCACATTACGGGACTGGCTCAATGGAAAGATTAACATTAGTACGAAAAATCTAAGCAAAGTTAAACAGTTCCTGAAAGGGGACTTTTTGCTGGATGTAAGTACAATCATCAATGAGCTTTTATTGCAAAAGGAGATTGCAGCAGATGAAAATAGAACTGACTGAAAGAGAGACTGACAGGCTAACAAAGATTCTAAAGGAAAGATATAACGGATCACTGAATTTATTCGAGATTGCGGACATCAAGGGAATTTTGGAAAAGATGGGCGTTGAGGTCAAAGACTGGACTCCGACATTTGCAGAGCTGAACAGTTGACAAATTTGGAAAACGTGATATGATAGGCGTGTCAAAGAAGACAATTGAATATAGACTTTTTTAGATCATATAAAAAAACGCAATTTGAATATTACTTTTTTGAGAGTATGTAATATTCGGCGGTTTTTGTATGATCTTTTTTTGTGCATAAAAAGGAGCAATAAGAGATGATAAAAGAAGAAATAATGAATGATGTTGATACATCAAGAATTGAAGAAGGGCAAATTGTAAAAAACTATCGTCAATTATGCGAGTTACTGGGCGAAGAAAGAACCACGGGTAACGCAAAAAAAGCACAGATGGCAAACTGGGAAAGATTCTTTTCTATCACAAAAATAAAAGGCACGCAAAAGATGAGAATAGATGAAATCTATATTGAGCCACTGGAAAGAGTTGACGGTAGAGCCAAAGGTGGCAGAAGTATATATGTTCAGTCTGTTGAAGTGGTACTGTTGAACTATCTGAGCCATCAGAAAGGATATTCGGCTACTTTCACAAAAAATAAGCTGTATACAAGGCTTGGAATGACGAATAACAGATATGCTGTTGCAACCAACAAAGAACTGAAAAATGAAAATCCGGCATTAACAGACTTTGATATCAATAGATTCAAGACAAGAGCAAGTGGCAGATTAAACAGTATTCTTATGTCGGCACTTGGAAATCTGAAAAACAGATTCTTAATTGACGTTATAGAGCAAGTAGTATTAGTAGATAAAGATGGGCATTATACCCTTGCCGATGAAAGGATGATAAGCAATATTACAAGTATCAAATTTACTGTAAGGAAAGAAATGGGATTTGAGACAGAGCAAGCAATATATCTTTCAGGAAAGATGAGAGAATTTTATAAAGGCGTTAATTATTACCTATCTAAATTGTATGGATATACAAGAGCATATACACAGTTCAAGATTCTTTTTAATAAAGAGCATGTGTGCCAGGAGATGCCCAAACTTGCGCAAAGAGTAATAGACAGATTGCAAGAAATTGAAGGAATGGGCGATGAAAGGATTAGGCAAGAGCTGATTTCTATGAACAGTCTTGTTGTTGACGCATTTTACAAAAGTGCTGAAAAAGATTACTCAAACACGATCCAAACCGGGAAGTATCAGCTTGCATATGACTTTGTGGATAGACAGAAGTATTTGACGGATGCACTTATAAGGATAGCAGATAATGAGAAAGAGATTGACTATGATACTTCGGATATTGATGAATTATTTGCCGGTTTGATGGTAAATTAAAAAACTTGTCCATATTAGCGTGTAATAATAAACAGTATATATTACATATTAAAATGGACAACTTTTATATAAAAGAATATAAAATAGTTAAATATTAAAGTGTATGTATATAATATTTATTCAATCTATTCAAGATAAATATATAATACTGTATTTTATATTCTATGATTCGTGCTTTGCACTCACATAAATTTCCCGACCAAAGAAAAAGAAGAAGTAATGGCAAAATTGCACCTTACTTTTTTCATTTGGTTGGTTTTAAGGAGAAACAATGAGATATTCAATACTAACATATGAAGAAGGCACTATAACACCGATCATGCCCTTTATTTACGATGGAAAAGTGACAGCCGAAGGAATTGACGAAGCAATAAAGAAACGGCGAAAAGAGCGTTATCCGCTGCCGTGTGGCTACAATCCATTACCGGCGAATGCAGAGTGTATATTGCTTGCGGAATATGCCGACTATGATACATTCGAGCCGAAACCAATACAGCATATTAAGCAAATGATAATGGGTTATTCCGGCTGTATTGCAGCCTTTAAGATGGCAGATAGAACGCTTACAGATATGCGTGATCCTACGGATGAGGAAAAAGACGCATGTAAAAAGGCGCATACATTTATATTCATGCCGAAATTGAAAAAATACAGAAAAAAGGAAAAGGAAAAAAATGAAGAATAAAAGTTTAAATGAAGTTCTTAGCGAGCTTTCAAAAAATTGGAAAACATTAGATGAAATTGAGAAAGAATATATTGCATTTAGATTACTGAATGACAGTTCAGAAGACTTTATGTATTTAATGAATGTGATATGTGCAGCAGTTGAATTTGTTAATGATATGGATTTTGCTGCAAAACATTGTACAAATGATATTGAGGTAAAAGACCGCAATGAATATGGTAAATCTGACATGCTTGGTGTGCCGGACAATGACTATTTAGACCGCATAAAAGCTCGTAGAGAGCAGATTTACAAAGAGATAAGAGAATTGTCGGGCGATAACATCCCGGCTCAATTAAAGGCATTACAGGAGCGTCTGAGAGACAACTGTGAGGCTATGAAAGCCGTGTTGGAGGTATAGCTATGACAAAGAAAGAGTTAGCGAAAAAGCTGTCAAAAGAGCTTGATTGCACATATGCGAAAGCAAGATACATCACGGATGCCTTTATTGAGATAGTAGGTGATGCAATCGTAAATGAGCGAGAAGTTAAGCTGCAAGGACTGGGTACTTGGCGTGTTCGATTGAAAAAGGGATATGCACGCACAAATAAAGTCACAAAAAAGCCGGAGTACATGCCACCAGTACCATATTGCCGATTCCATGCAAGTAAACAAATTAAAGATAGACTGCAACGTATGACCTTACCGATGTCTAAAGGTCAGTTGGCGCAGTAAAGGAGCGAATAAATGAATATACTTGAATTTTGCCAGGATATAACTGGACGGCGCAAATTAAAAATTGCGCTTCATGAAATTTATCCAGATGAAACACACTGGAATATTAACGGTATTACATATCTTGAACAGTATACGAGGGATAATGCTGATACGGTAAAGGGAATGCCGTTATGTGCAGAATTTTTAGATGACAGCAAAGAAATTCCATATGGTCACGGAGTAACAGGAACGTTGGGAAATTTGCCAGTGTTTGAAGATTCTGTGCAAATTGGATCGTTTGAAGAATGGACGATTGAAGATATTGAGATTGACGGAGTAGTACATAGATGCTTGTGCGGTGTCGGCTATATCAATGAGAGCAGATATCCTAAATTTTGCGAATGGATTGATCGACAGATAGCAGAAGGAAATAAAGTGTTTGGCAGCGTTGAATTTGTCGGAACGCCGGAGAATGACGGAGAAATCATGTACCGTGATGGATGGAAAGAAACAGGGCGTATACCTACAGTTTATGATTATAGCGGATTTTGTATTATAACGATTAAACCGGCAGACGATACGGCTATGCTTTTAGAATTTGATAAGGCAAAAGAAGACAAGCCGGAAAATGAGTTTGATTCTGTATTTGGTAGTAGCGAAAGAAACACGGTACAAGATAAAGAGTTTGATGATGTTTTTCTTGCCACAATCGGCACAATGTACGACGATGAAGAGCCGGAAAAATATGATAATTTTGACGATGTTTTTGAAAATGGATTTCACGGGAAATCTGTTACAAAGATTGAAGATATGATTGATGTATTTGAATAACGAAGGAGAATGAAAGATGAATAATGTAATTGATACCAAAACTGAATACCGTGATAGAACACGAGTAGAAATTGAAAACCTTGTACCGTGGAGTGTCGGATTTCAAGCCCGTACAATTCAGGGCAGCAGATTTGAGGGTGTGATTGTTCCGGGATGTGCATATAACGAGGATGGAACATACCATCCGTCAGTTTATCGCCAGCTTACACTAGAGGAAGTAATTACACAAATTTCTATTGAAAATAAAGCGTTTTGCGGAACTGATGGAAAAGGTTCACATGCTTGTTTCCGTATTCGTGATTTTGAGCTTTACAAGGTTGCGTTTGATTTGCCAGATGCAACGGAATATCCTGTACAGCTTACATATGAAGAAATCGAAAAATTACTGAAAATTACAGATGTAAAAAAATTCAAAGCAAGATTGGATGAGCTTGTTGTGACAGAGAGCGAAAAGTTTCAATTGGCTATTGCTGTTGCAAATTATCCGAAATTTGAGGGTCTGTCATTTAAGATTGTAAATCTTATCGAAGCGAAGACTGGAAGAAAAATTCAATAAAATTACTTTTTTATGATGGGTGGAGTCGTTTGATTCTGCCCATTTTTATTTGAGGAAAAATATGTATGCAACAGATTTTGAATATGACGGTCAGTATCTCAGTGATTATGGATTTATGATCTGTGATCCTTATGATTCTTCTGGTGTACAAAGGTATGCAGGAGGCTCAAAAATCACTTTTTATAAAAGTAAAACCAATCATGGAAAGAAATATAATTTAGGATTTGCCCGATATGAAGAATGTATTCATGCCACGATTACTATTATCAAAAATCCTGCTGTTTACGGGAAAGACAATATGCAAATTACCAATGATGAATATAGGGATTTGATGCGTTGGTTAAATCGCCGGGAATTCTTGAAGTTTCAGCTTCTTGGCGGTGATGAGTATGACGGAGAGACTTGTTATTATGAGGCGAGTTTTAATATTTATAAATTAGAGATATGTGGTGTTCTATATGGATTGGAACTGTCAGTAGAGACAAATGCCCCGTTTGGATATGGGCAAGAACAGATTTGTAAATGGACTGTCAAAGATTCGGGAAAGCCATACATTTTAGCGAATACTTCCGATGAATTAGGTTTGTTATATCCGGCTTTAAAAATAGAAATATTAGCTGATGGAGATTTGACATTGCACAATCAATTAAGTGATTGCACCATGAAGATTGAGACATGTAAAAAGGGCGAAATTATATTTCTTGATCCAGAGAATTCAGGAATAGAGTCTAGCATGAGGAAAAATATTTGTGATGCATGGAATTGTGAATATTTTTTTATTGAGAATGAAATGAATACAAGAATGAATCCTATAGTATGCTCTCTTCCTTGCAAGATAGAACTGAGATATACACCAATTATAAAGGATTCAATCGAATAGGAGAAACAAAAATGAATATGAAATATATGACATATGCTGCTGCCGTTGAAGCAATCGCCGGTGGCTTTTTTGATGAAAATAATAAATATATGCCAGAAATCGGCAAGGGTAATACAGTGAGAGTTTATTGCCAGTTTATTACCGATAATGAAGAGGCAAAAGAGCTGAATCTTGACGAAATGGGCGCATTTGAATATGTTGATGCTGCTATGAGATTAGTAGGTGATGAATTCGCCAATGCATTGAAAGATGATGATTATTTTTCTTTTGGACGGGCTGTAAAAGATGCTGAGAAGATTATAGAACACAGAAAAGCAAAAATCGCCCATGAAAACAAATTCGAGGAAGCTCTTGAAGCAATCATTAAAAAAGTTAATGAGATTGACAAGAACGTAAACCCAGAAGATATTAAAAAGGTTCTGAATGTGCTGAAAGAGCAGAAGCCATTAGACGAAAAGACCATAGTTAATGAATACTGGCAGCAGAAGTTAGATGTTAATGCCGGAGAAGATAGAGCCTAATTTCAGGCTCTATTTTTTTACGAAAAAGGGGTGATTAAATGTCAGATTTTATTGCTCACGTCATAGCGGAGCTTGACACCTCAAAGGCAGAGGCGCAGATAAATGCGCTCACAAACAAAAAATATAAAATACAATTTGATACGATTAACGCTTCTTCAATCACGAAGGATCTTGAAAGTGAAATGGCGAAAGCCGGGAAAAGTGCCGGATCTTCATTTAGCAAAAATTTATCACAGTCACTTTCTGGGGCGAATGTTAGTAAGCAATTTAGTAGTATCAACAGTAGTATCGCCCAAACGAACAAAAATCTGAACAATGTAAATGTACATGGTTTGGATAATGTCATTGGATCAGTAACTAAATACTTTTCTGCATATCGCTTGATTGCTAATGGATTGCAAGAGCTGAAAAATGGCTTTCAACTTGTAACGGCTGTTGACGATGCAATGACAAATATTAGTTACACGATGGATGTTAGCACATCACAATTGCAGAAATTCAGCGCACAAGCTATACAAATGGCGCAAGACTTACATACATCTGCAAAGACGGTATTGGAAGCATCGACATTGTACGCAAATGCGAATGAGTCTATTGAAAGCATATTGACGAAGACACAAACCGCCACAATGCTTTCAAATGTAACGAGCATGGGTGGCGAAAAATCAGCCAAAACATTACAGTCGATCATGAATCAGTTCGATTTAACGCAAGATGATTTGCTGTCAATCTCTGATACATTGCAGAGCGTATCACAGAGTATGGCTTATGATTTTTCTGCCGGAATTGACCAGATTGCAAGCGGTATTTCAACATCGGGTTCAGTTGCAAAAGATGCCGGATTGAGTCTTCAACAATATTCTTCTATGTTGGGAACAATCATCGAACAGACAGGATTGGGCGGTTCACAGGTAGGTAACGCACTAAAAACAATCTTTACACGTATCACAAAGGCGAGTGAGACTTCTGGAACATTAGCAAGCGATATCTCGAATGCAGAAGCTAGTCTTCGAGCTGTAGGTGTTGAAGTAAGAAGCAGCTCGGGCGAATTCCGTGATTTGGATTCAACTCTTGGTGATTTATCCGATAAGTGGGATTCTATTAGCGACACCGAAAAGTCGAATATCAGTTTCGAGGTTGCCGGAACACGACAGACAAATATCATCAAGAGCTTGATGAAGTCGTGGGATAAATACGAACAGCGTGTTGAGGATGCCACGAATTTAACGGATTCACCGACACTTGCAAATCAAGAAAAGTATGCCGAATCAATGACAGGACACCTTGAAGAGCTGTCGGCAGCAGCCGAATCTTTTTGGGCAACATTCATTGATACTCAGTCTGCTAAATCAGCCGTTGACTTCTTAACGAATGTGATTGGATTACTTGAAAAGCTGACAAGTACGTTTGGAAGTCTTGGAACAATCGGCGCAGGTATGACGCTGTTCTCTCTGTTTAAACATGGAAGCTACTTTAGTACGATGGCATCCGCAATAGCAGAAAGCACAGGAAAATTTGAAAACTTTGGTGCAGCCGTGTCAATGGCTAGTACAGATTTAAAAGGATTCTTAAAAACGCCATCCGGCATAGCGACCGCCGTAGGTGCTGCAACTGCCGTAATTGGTATAGCGGTACAGGCATACCAGAACTATCAGAAAGAACTCCGTGAGACAAGAGAGGCGCAACTGGAACAGGCACAGGCAGCTATAAGCAATGCGGACGCATTTGAAGACGCTTATATTCTTTCTTCACAGTATGCCGGAAAGACAAGCCTTACTGCCGATGAAGAAAGCAAATTCAAGGCGGCAGTTGAGGGCGCAAGTGAAGCACTAGGCGGTAAATCAGATGCTTTTGATTCTGCCAGTGGATCAGCACAGACCTATCTTGAAAAGTTGCAAGAGGTCGAAGCCGAACAGATCAAACAGGCGAAGATTGATGCCACAAAGGAACGAGATGCAGCCGAAAAGCTGTTAAAATCCGATGCTTATTCGGGTTGGTCGGGTTCAAAGGTTACAATTGATCTATCAGGCAGAACGGGCGTTGATGAGTTTGTAAAAGCAAAAGAAGTTCTTGAAGGTCTGATGAAGGATTATATTGATCTTGGTACATACGGCGAAGAATTAGAGCCGTTGAACTGGGATGCAGATACTTCTAACATGGATGCAGTAGTTGACTACTACTATCAGTTAATCAATCTTCAAGATCAGTTAGCCGACAAGAATCTTACGAATAATGATATTTACGATGATTCTTCAAAGATTATCAAGAATCTGAAAGATGATGTTGACGCATATGTAAAGGCGAAATATGACGAGCTGAAATATTCATATGAAGCCCAAAATGGTATTCCTACGACAGTAGAAGAATACAACAAAATGCATGATTCTATATTGAATAATATTGATGCAAGCCAGGAATACAAAGATGTACTTTCTGACATGATGCAGCAGGATTTTTCGGAATCCATTGACTTTGATGCAATCGGAGAAAGTGCCGGAAATGCTGCTGAACAGATAAAAAAGGCAGCAGCCAACGCCACAAGTTCACTGGCTCAAATGTCGCAGAAAGCACAAGATGTAGTATCTTCAATCAAGAGTGTACAAGATGTATTGAATGCACAAACTACAGGCAAATCAATGTCTTTATCTGATTGGAATTCCGAAGAGCTGAAAGACTATCGAAGTGCATTGGAGTACGTTAATGGATCATTACAGTTGAATGCCGATAGAGTAAATGAGATTGTAAAGGCAAAGGGCGAAGAACAGATTGCCGTAAATGATGCAAATAAGGCATATGCAGAATCTCAGTATTTAGCGAATGCCGGGGAAATTGAGAAGTTACGGGCAAAAATCCGTGATAATACATTTGCTGCTGATGAAAACGCCGAAAGCGTACAAGCTCAGATAGAGGCATATCAGGCGCAGAATGACACGCTTTTAGACACGATTAAAAGCTATGATCTGATGAATGCGTCTATCACAGAAGCTACGAGTGCATATCAGAATTGGTTGAATGCTCAAAGTGGTTCTGACTATGGAGATATGGCAAATGATGCTGTAAGTGCTATTCAGCGAATTAGAGACACTTATGATTCAAACTCTGATGTATTTGGGGATTTTGGTTCAAAGAAATTTGAAGCTGCCATTGATTTCATTGTGCCAGATTCAGTTGACGGTGACGATTTAAGTGCAATTGAATCTTACATGTCTGATTTCAAGCAGTATTTGAAATTCGATGATAATGGTGCTGTTGATGGTCTGAATATTGACAAGTTCTTGGAAAATTCTGTTAATGCCGGACTCATGAAATACAGTGAAGATGATGGCTTTCAAGTTCTCGGTGGAAAGAAGATGGAGGACTTTGCAAAAGGTCTTAATATGTCTTCTGGAATGGTTCAGGCATTCTTTGATAAATTACAGTTAAAAGGTGCTGATTTCGACTGGGGCGATGAGGCTGTCAAAACTATCGGTGACTTAGCCGTTGAAGCAAATGAAGCTGCAGAATCTCTGAGACAGGTTGACGGAAACAGTGATTTAAAAATTAAAATGGATGTTTCCGATTTGTCCACCACAGAAGAACAGATTTCTGCTTTGGATGCTACTATTGCGGAAATGGATGCTGTAAAAGCACGACCAGACGTTGATGCTTCAAGTATTGAAAATGCAAATTCTGTCATTCAATACTGTCTGACTCAGAAACAACTTCTTTCTCAGCCAGATGTTATGCGTGTTGATACTTCACAAGTCGAAGGTGAAATAAGTAATGCTATCTCACTTTTACAACAGTTTCAAACTGCTACAAACGACCTTGAAATTAAACAAAAAGTCGGTGCTGATACTACAGAGGCAGAGTCTAAAGTCAACTCTTTAGCTTCTGAAATTGAGGGTATTTCACCAGATATTAAGGCAAAATTGGACATTGATTCTACTTCTGTGGATTCAATTAAAAGTTCTATTGCTGGATTATCTGCTGAAACAATCAATGTAAAAGCAAATGTTGATGCTTCTGCAATTGAGGGTTATAATCCAGATTCTAAAAAATGTGATGTAATCTATGATCCGAAAACAGATGCTTTGCCGGAATCATTTGATGCAATTAACCGTGATGTAAACTATGTGCCACATACTGGCAGTTTGCCAGAATCTTTCACAACTCTTACACGTTATGTAAATTATGTAAAGACTGGTGCTGTAGATGTAAATGGTACAGCTCATGTTTCTGGTACTGCAAAAGCTGGTGGTGACTGGGGTACTGCTCCGGGAGGCAAAACACTTGTCGGGGAGCTTGGACGAGAAATCGTTGTAGATCCGCACACTGGAAGATGGTATACAGTTGGTGACAATGGTGCTGAGTTTAGAGACATACCTGCCGGTGCTATCGTTTTCAATCATGTACAATCAGAATCCTTGTTAGAGAATGGTTATGTTGCTGGTCGTGCTGCTGCTCTTGTTAGTGGTACAGCTTTGGTAACTGGTGGCTATAAACCATATAAACCAAGCACATCTTCTACTACAAAGAAATCTTCCTCTAAATCAAGCAGTTCTTCTAGTAGTTCAAGCTCTAGCAAGAGTTCTAGCGGAAGTTCTTCTTCAAAATCATCTTCTTCTAGTTCAAGCAGTTCTTCTGAGAAAGACTTTGAAGAAACATTTGACTGGATTGAAATTGCTATAAAACGAATCAGTGAAGCGATTGACAGAGTAAAAGTAAAAGCAGAAAGCACGTTCAAAACGTTGACAAAACGTAATAGTGCTGCTGCCGATGAAATTTCTTTAATCACTCAGCAAATCAACACTCAAAATCAGGCATATACCAGATATATGCAACGGGCTAATTCTGTCGGCTTATCATCTGACTGGATGGATAAGGTAAAGAATGGCACGATTGATATATCCACGATTACCGATGAAGACTTGTCTGATAAGATTAAGGATTTCCAGGAATTTTACGAAAAAGCGATTGAAGCAAAAGATGCTGTAGCCGACTTGCATGAAGAAATTGCAAAATTGTATCAAGATAGATTTGAAAATATATCAAATAAGTATGAAGGCGATCTTGCGTTGTTGGAACACCTTTCAAATACATACAAAACGGGAATGGATGTATTACAGGCAGAAGGATATAAAGGTTCAAAAGTATACTACACAGCTTTGCAAAAAGCAGAGCAAGAGAGTATTGCTACATTAAAGGAAGAATTAAAATCTTTGATTAGTGCATATTCAGAGGCGATGGCTTCTGGAGAAATCGAAAGCGGAAGTTCTGCATGGTACGATATGCAAAAAGCAATCAATGGTGTGAAAGAGAGCATTCAAGATGCAGAGTTGAGTTTGCTTCAATATCAGAAAACAATGCGTGAGCTTGATTGGGAATATTTTGATTATATGGAAGACCGTATATCAAATATTACCGATGAAGCAGATTTTCTCATTGACTTAATGGCAAATGGAAAGTTATTTGATGATAAAGGTCAAATGACAGATACCGGCATGGCAACTATGGGATTACATGGACAAAATTACAATGTCGATATGGCACAAGCTGACCAATATGCAAAAGCTATCAAAGAGTTAAATGCGGAAATTGCCAAAGATCCATATAACACTGACCTCATTGAACGTAGACAGGAACTTCTTGAATTACAGAGAAAATCCATCCTTGCTGCCGAAGATGAAAAACAGGCTATGATTGATTTGGTAAAAGACGGAATTGAAGCACAGCTTGATTCTCTTAAAGATTTGATGGACGCTTATACGGAAAGCCTTAGTAGCGCAAAAGACCTCTATGATTATCAGAAAAAGGTAAAAGAACAGTCTGACGAAATTGCTTCTTTGCAGAAACAGTTATCAGCTTATGCCGGAGATAATTCAGAGGAAACGAAAGCTACAATTCAGAAAATCCAGGTTGATTTATCAAAGGCTATGGAAGAATTGCAAGAAACAGAATATGAGCAATATATTTCTGACCAGAAGAAATTATTGGATGAATTATACACTGAGTATGAAACAATCCTTAATGCACGACTGGATGATGTAGATGCGCTTATTTCTGATATGATTGATACAATCAATGCAAATTCATCTTCTATTGGTGATACAATTCAGCAAGAATGTGCGAATGTTGGATATACTCTCACAGAATCCATGAATTCTATTTGGACGAATGAGGGTGGTGCTTTTACTGTTATCTCTAAATATGGAGAACAATTCTTATCACAGAATACTTCTACACTGAATGCGATTCTTGGTATTAAAGCATATACCGATGCTTTAATTGCAAAGGCAGATGCAGAGGCGAAAGCTAAAGCGGAAGCCACAAAGAAACAGACGGAAGCAAGTAAACCAGCAAGTCAACCTTCAAAACCGTCAAACAATACTCCTTCTACACCGTCAAAACCGGCACGAACTGATAAGGATTACTATGGTGTTGCCCTTGCTATCTGGAATGGTAACTATGGTTGGGGAACTGGAAATACCAGAGTTAGCCGTTTGAAAGCTAAAGGTTTTGATGCCAATAGAGTTCAAAGTATTGTAAATCAGATGGGCAGAGAAGGTTATGTGCATTCTGGTGCGTGGGTTGGCAGATATCAAGGAATTCGTGACCTTTCACCATATCATTATAATAAATATGCTGTCGGTCTGAAAAATGCTCCGAAAGCTGAAAATGCGTGGGTAAATGAGCTTGGTAGTGAATCTATTGTCAAGCCATCCGAGAACGCTATTGTAACTCATATCGCAAAAGGTGACAGTGTGCTTACCGCCGATGCCACACGAAACATATGGGATATGGCAAGCGATCCGTCTGACTTTATTAGTAAGAATTTGTTTAGTAATGGGGTGCGTTCAGATGTTGAACCACGTGTTTACGTGGATAACCGAAAGATTGGAGAAGTTGAATTTAACTTGCCTAATGTATTGAACTATGAGGATTTCATGAGAAGAATGCAGAGAGACAACAAATTTGAAGGTATGATCCAAGATATGACGATTGGTATTGTTGCCGGAAAAAGTTCGCTTGCAAAAAATAAATATAGATGGTAGTTAAAAGGTGGGATTCTTGCCACCCACCTTTTATAACAGACAAGGAAACAGAAAGATGGAAAATAAAACATTAGTTCAGAAGCTAAATAGTCAGATCGCAGAATTGAAAGCTGACAATAAAAGTCTTATGGCAAAAGTCCGCAAGTATGAAACTATCATAGAGGACACAGCCAAAGCAAAAAAGAAATATGAGACAGAATTAAAAAGTTGCCGGAAACTGGCAGCAGCCTACACCGAAGCAATCAAAGAAGCGCAAAAAACAAAGCGTGATTTAACAGAACAGATGGAAAAGGAAATTCAGAATTTCCGCAAGCAGTCAAAAAAGATTTTAGAAGGGTAAAATATGAGAGTAACACAGGACGATTTTTATAAAAAAATTGCTAAAAAATGTGGCTGCCCGAATTATGTTGCAGCAAATTACGTGAGGGCAGTTTTTAATGAACTTGCCGACATTCTTCTCAATGAGGATTCATTGACTATAGAGAAGTTCGGAAGATTTGAAACATATAGGACAAAAGCACGTGTAGGAACAGATCCGAACACATTAGAGAAAAAATACTGGGACAGCAACAGAGTGGCTAAATTTAGCCCTAGCATGTTCCTGGCGAATCGGTTAAGGGCTACCGAATAAAGCCCGATCATTGTGAAATTGCTCCAATAGTCAATTTCCGAACATGGTTATAAAACCATTATTTTATCATTCATTTCAAGTTGTGAGAGTAAGTGTTAAATGCGCTTGCTCTCATTTTTTTACGCTTTACGGTAGCAGAAAAGCCGTTTATAATATTTGTAAAGGTAGGTGGATATTATGACAAATAAAGAGATAAGAGAAGCAATTATAAATGCCGACATAAAAGCACCGTTGTTTGAATATGTGCGGAAGTCCGGCAAAGTTCCCATCAATAAACCCGGCATGACCAAAGAAGATGTTGAAAGTTGGCTTGATGAAATTCATGATTTTTATATCAGGGATGGAAAAGAGCATAATGACATGGCAGTTTTTGCCATCACTAGATTGAATCTGCATATTATTGCCCGTGACTTTATTATGGAGTATTTAAAGGATCATCTTACAATTCCGGCACATCGCCAGGAAGACACTTGGGATCGTATAGATGATGCACTGCAAGAGATTACGCCGGATGAAGTCATTGCAAGAATTCCGTGGAGAGATTGGAAAGAGTTATTTGTTGGAAATGATTGATTTTTCCATTACAAAAGGGAAGCATTGCGCCTCCCTTTAATTCTTTTCTTTTGTTTTTGGTTGGATCGGTTCATCTGCTAACTCAATTTCCCAAATTCCTTCAAGTAATTCTAAAGGCTGTATGTTTAAAAGAATAGCAATGTTTTCGATACTATCAACGGAAATCTTGCCATCGCCATTTTTTAGGCGTGTTAATGTGCTTTGTGATACAAGTTCTTTTGCTACGGGATCATTTTTGATTTTGCCACTGTTCCAACCGGCTTCTATAAGTTTATTATAAAGTGCTTTACTGTCAAACATTTAATCACTCCTTCACTGATTCTAGTGAAATTATAGCATTTTTTAAATGTAGTTGCAACTTTATTATTGTTTGATTATAACGAAAAGGGTAGCAATTGCGCTACCCTTTAGATGCAGAACACTTGTATTATGCAAGTACCTAATCAGCAAGCATATCGAGTGACTTCTTACGCATACTCATATAAACTACTGGTTAGGGAAAACTCATTTTCTGAAACAAGTGTCTGCATTTATTATACAGAACACCTATTTTTGCTACTCCCAACCATTGTATAATCAGAGAGTCCAAAACTTAAGTTACGTTTACTTGAATACATAACGGAAGAATGGGTGGGATAGGTGTTGCAGCACCTAGGGCTAGAACAAGTGTTCTGTATTATCCCCGTCATGCCGATAGGACAGCAATAAATTATTTGTATTTGCTTTTAAGTTCTTCTTCAAGGTCTAACAGTTCTTCATATGTCATAAATCCCCAGGTTAAAAAAGGAATCTCAACATTGCATTCATCCATGATTTTCATAGCCAATTTTTCGCACCTTTTAAAGTCTTTGTACGCTTCTGAATCTTGTTTTCTTTTAGCCATTTTCTCTCCTTTCTGCAGTTTTATCACTTACTGCTAGATTTGTTATTCAAAAAATCTAATCAATGTTTGAATTTCAGAATCAGAAATTTTAAATTCTTCGACAGGCTCATAATATCCATTTTCATTGCTTATATTCATAGTAACCGCATTTGTTCTTTGATCCAACCAGATGATGTAATTGACAGAGTTGTTGATGTTTTCAAAAAAATTATTTACTCTAACACCGATTCCATCAAGTGTATCAATAATATCTTCCGGGCGTGCTGCTGAAAGAATGTCACTAATATTATTCGTGCAAGTTGAAAGTGTTCCGTCATTTCTGTAAATTAAAAACTGCATGTTTTCTCCTTCTCCCCGTATCGCCAGATAGGACAGCGAAAAATTAGTTACTTTACATATAATCTTCTGTACTGACTAATTCGCTGATATTCTGCCAGCGATCCGAGATCTGCTTCAAGTCGCTTTGTGTCGACTGTACGGCGTTCACAAGTGGATAATTTAATAGTGAAGTCTTTGCCGGTTTCTGCAAGTTTTTCATTGAGATCCATGTAACCGATAATCTCACGCTCAATATCTTTGAGCTGTTCTTCAAGATCCTCTTTCAGTGCTTTTAAACTTCGGTAATCTGCTATAACCTTTTCAAGTTCGTTCATTGTTCTACACATTTGTTTGTCCTTCCTTTCCTTATAAGATAGAAGCTAATGCAATGACCTGGGATTCTGATAAGTGATCCATCACACACTCATCGCCCTTGTAAAGCTCATATTCATTTGTAAATGTTCCGTAGAATGCATCGAACTGATTCATAATGAAGTAACCTTTATTGTTTAACGTTCTTTCTGCTTCCTTCATTTTGTTAGCCTCCTAATTCTTTAAGGTAGCAGCAGCCCCGGCAGGTCTTAAAGCTATCTTAGGTATCTTGACCATCTCATTATCCCCTTACCCTTGCCCAGTGTTACGTTGGTGTCTCTGGTACGCTTTCGCCACTTCATTTTCACCCTTCGCTGTTGCTCTGTTGTTTTGTTTGTGACTTTAGTATATCACCGATAACGGTGAAAAGCAAGAGAAAATTCACCGAAATAAGTGACAAAAAAGAAGTCACCGAAAACAGTGAAATATTGTGCAGTATGTCAATAGACAATCACCGATAACGGTGATATTATAATATCAAGATAAAGATAGGAAGGGGAAAACAAACATGACATACTTCAAAAATATTAGAACATTAGAGGAACTCAGAAAAGAATATAAAAGACTGGTTAAAGAGAATCATCCAGACAACGGCGGTTCTGAGGACATCATAAAGATTATAAATGTAGAATATGAGATCAGCTTTCATATATTAGAAAAGACTGATGCAGCTTCTTCTAATAAATATAATATGAAAGAAGATGAAATGTTAAGAGCCGTTATCAATGCGATTATCAATCTGAATATTGAAATTGAAATCTGTGGTTCTTGGATCTGGGTTTCCGGCAGCACATACAGTTGCAAAGATGATTTAAAAAATAACGGATTCCACTGGGCAAGCAAGAAAAAGATGTGGTTCTGGCACGATCCAGAAGCCCCGGTTAAAAGCAACGGCAAGACATCCATGAACGACATCCGCACCAAATACGGATCAGAAGTTATAAAATCTGCCACAACACAAATGTTCATATCTGCATAAGAATAGAGGGCGAAAGCCCTTTATTTTTTTGATATGTGAAATGGTGTGAGAGTATTTTGGTTGAAAAGGACTATCAATTTCTCATTCTATAGTTATTTTTTTGTAATCGAACTACTAAAAGTACACAATAAAACCCGTAATACAATAAAAGAACAAAT
The DNA here is from genome assembly GCA_934307335.1 of uncultured Dorea sp. Lineage (GTDB taxonomy): Bacteria > Bacillota > Clostridia > Lachnospirales > Lachnospiraceae > Dorea. Next base: position 76,604 of record CAKRCL010000001.1, read on the forward strand.
GTTCGACAATGAAAGCGGATATAAAACATAGTAATATAGTAGGAAAAAGAATGTTTTCGGTTGAATCTTGCGACTTTTCTATATTGTGTATCAAAAAATCTTGTAATAATTCATGCTGTATGTTCTTGTGTTGTTTCTGTACTCTTTGATAAGCTAGATATAACAGGCGGTTTGGCAGCAGTAGTTATAAATGTAGGTGTTTCATAACTTAAAAGTATTGACACTGGTTTCATAACATGGTATCATAAGTGCATAAGATAGTACCAAAACTTAGTGTCATAAATAAAAGTTTCAAAACATGGTGTCATAAGTAAAGGAGGATCACAATGATTTTTGGTTATGCGAGAGTAAGCACAAAGGGGCAAGCAAAGGACGGTAACAGCTTAGAAGCACAAGAGAAAGCATTGACTGCTGCCGGAGCAACACAGATATATAAAGATGCATTCACAGGAACAAAGAAAGAAAGACCTGAACTAAGTAAACTGTTAGCAGTAGTTAAAAAGGGAGATAAGATAGTAGTTACTAAGCTAGACCGAATAGCAAGGTCAGCCATTCAAGGAATGGAAATGATAGATGATCTACTGTCAAAGGGTGTATCTGTTCATATCCTGAACATGGGAGAATTAAATAATACGCCATCTGGTAAGCTGATCCGCAATATCTTCTTAGCTTTCGCAGAATTTGAAAGAGATATGATCGTTGACAGAACACAAGAAGGAAAGGCAGTTGCAAAAGCAAATGCACAGGCAAAGGGCGAAAAATTCATTGAAGGAAGACCAGAAAAATTTGATGCTATGCAGATTGAAAACGCTTTGAATTTGCTCGAAACACATTCATATGCCCAGGTTGTTAAGCTAACAGGCATAAGCAAAAGTACATTGATTAGAGCAAAGAAAAGAAAGGAATCTGGGGAATAATCCGGGGAGAGCCTTGTGGAAACACAGGGTTCTTTTTTTGCCTGGAAAAAATTTTGTAGAAAATTATTTTTGAAGGGTGGGGGCTATGTTTACATTTTTGAAGCGTTTTCATTCATTTCTAATCTGCTTCGAGGTCTTTCTCACTCTCAAACCCCAATTATACAACTCGAACATGATTCAAATAAAAAACTACCATTTATATAAGAAGAAAGACAGTTTTGTTGTTGAGCCGGATGAGCCGGTACGATGTAGTTGTGGTGGCAAAGTAATTAAGCGTGGAAGCAAGGGCAGATATATCATAAATAATGAAGGTGTGCGCAATCGCTACATATTAAAAAGGGTGTATTGTCCGGCATGTAATAAATTGCATATGGTTGTGCCAGATTTTATAAAGCCATATAAGCATTATGATAAGAATGTGATAGATAGCGTGCGAAATAATACAAACAAATGTTCTGCTGCCGATAATGCCACTTTGTACCGTTGGAAAAAGTTATAAATGCACCCACTTTGCATATAGATTTGATTGAAAAATTGATAGACTAATGACAGGAGGAACGACATGAAGAAACGAAAGATTTGTATAGTTGTAGTGTTGCTCTTGTTGTGCGGTTTTATCTTATGTTTTTTCTTTGGTCGGTCTGATGATGATAAGAGTCTGCTGCCAACTGACGGAATTGCTGTAGAGTGGGATGGTGAGCAAAAATTACCAACTGGGGTAAAGACAGATGAGAAAACGATTAAGATTCCTGGTATCGGTTCACTTACATTTATTGCCAACCAAAAAGAACAGAAAGTGAATTTTTATAATCCTAAAGAAAATGATTGTCTTTTTCGCATGACTTTATATGTGGATAACGAACAATATTGGCAATCGGGCTATGTTGATCCAGGCAAAGGGTATTATGATATTACACTTGATGATACTTTGGAATCTGGCGATTATAGCGGAGCTTTGCTGATTGAATGTTTTAGGGATGAAGGTACAGCGTTAAACAATGCAAGAGTGGAATTTGATTTGAAGGTGGTGGAAGAATGAGAAAGAAGTTAATAGGAATGATGATAGCTTGTGTCTTGTTGATTGGTTCTGTTATGCCTGTATCTGCAACAGAAGTAAGAGTTGACGGACAGAGCGTAGATGTTCAGGTAGAACATGACAATAAAAGCTCATTTTGTATAAACATTCCAGAAAGTATTTATTTGGATGATAGCACAGGATATTATTTTACAGCAAGTTTGATGAATATTACATCATCAGAAAGAGTATGTGTATATGCAAATGAAAAAACTATTTCGATGCATAATGAAGCTGGTGATCCAGGCACATTATACTTATATGGTGCTGATAATGGTGCGGTAGCTAATTTTGAGACGGGGCAGATGCAATCAAATACACCAATGTATAGCTCATTTGATGCAGTTTCGGCAGGTCATTATACGGGTACAGCTACATTTGTAATTCGGCTTGAATCAAAAAACTGAATAATTTCAAATAAATTGAGGGCGTGCCGATGGGTGCGCCTTTTGAATATTACTTATTGAAAATTGGTTTCCAACATCTCTTGACAAATTTGGAAAATGCGATAAAATGAGGGCAAATAAAGCGAAAGAATTCAAAACGCAATGTAATATTACATAACAACCTATAAAAAAAAGGTGAGGAACACAACTTTAGAAAATTCCTTTTTTGACGGTTGTATTTTTATACCTTTTTTGGAAAGGTTATTAAAAAATGGAAGAAAATTTAATTGATAAAGTAAAAGGATTGATGTGTGAAAATAATTATGCTACAATGTCGAAAGAGAGCTTGATAGAAAGATGTCAATCTCAGGATAACATCTTCAAGCAATTGATTGATAACATAAAACTGAATAATAGTGTCATGCTTGGTAAAAGTGATATTATGCAGATATATCACTGTGAGAGCAATAAAGCCCTTAAAATATTGAAAGTGATGTTTAACATGGGTTACGGGAGCAAGATTGGAAAAGAATATTATGCTTCAAAGCAGTCACATGATGCTTTTATCAAAGATATGGCAGGGAAAGAGGTATTTATATAATGTTTAGAGATATTTCAAATATCACTTTTAAATATCACTTTTGCGACAGAGGGAGCTAAGAATGCCTAGATTACGGGATAAAATGAACGACTTATGTATAGTTGTAAATTACAAGTAGAACTTTGGATCGCAGGGGGCGGGGATCTGGCTTCCTGCGATTTTTCTCTTAGTAAGCAGATGGCATTCTGGGATTGCATATTTTACTGAGAGAGGAGGATGATATTATGATATATAAAGAAATACCGATTCAAGTAGAGGGATCTGATGCGACAAGTCGTGCACAATTCTATATTTTAGATACACTTCCGGATGAGATGAAGATACAAAAACGCCCGATCATTTTAATATGTCCGGGAGGAGGATATCATAAAGTCAGTTATCGGGAAGGTGAGCCGCTTGCCATGCATTTTCTAAATCTTGGTTATCATGCATGTGTGTTACAGTATTCGGTATCACCGGAAGCGTTCTATCCGACACAGCTTTTGGAGGTTACGGAAACAGTCAGACAGATTCATGAGCATGCAAAAGAGTGGCATGTTGATACAGCAAAGATTGTTTTGGCGGGAGCCTCTGCAGGCGGTCACTTAGCGGCCAATTATTGTGCCTTTTGGAAACGGGAATTTTTAGTCGAAAAAAGTGGAATGCAAAGACAGATGTTAAAACCGAAAGGATTGATTCTTTGTTATCCGGTCATCACTTCAGATCCCCAATATGCGCATATGCCAAGCTTTCAGAATCTTCTGGGAGATACAGTGGAGGAGGAAGCTAAGAATCTGTCTCTGGATCATCAGATTACAGATTCCATGCCACCGTGTTTTATCTGGCACACTGCAACGGATCAGACAGTACCACTGCCAAATTCATTACTTTTGGCAATGGCTTTATGGAAAGCAAAGATTCCTGTGGAGCTGCATATCTATCCAGAAGGTGAACATGGACTCAGCCTTGCAAATGAGCTGGTTGAACGTTTGGATGGAAGAGGTGTTCAGGAAGAATGCACGAGCTGGCTTCCACTTGTTGATACATGGCTTGACAGACTTATGAAGAAAGAAGGAGAAGAATAATAATGAGCAAGAAACCAACAGTTCTTATGATTTTAGACGGTTACGGATTAAATAACAATCAAAAAGGAAATGCAGTTGCTGAAGCAAAAACGCCGGTTGTAAGTAAACTTATGGAAGAATATCCATTTGTAAAAGGATATGCAAGCGGACTGGCAGTTGGACTTCCGGATGGTCAGATGGGAAATTCTGAAGTAGGTCATCTGAATATGGGAGCCGGACGTATTGTATACCAAGAATTGACAAAGATTACAAAAGCAATCCAGGATGGAGACTTTTTTGAAAATAAAGCATTACTTGCTGCATGTGAAAATGTAAAGAAAAATGATTCTTCATTACACTTAATGGGACTTGTGTCCGATGGAGGTGTACACAGCCATATTGAGCACATTTTCGGACTTTTGGAGCTGGCTAAAAGACAGGGGCTTAAGAAAGTTTATGTACACTGTTTCTTGGACGGACGTGATACACCACCGGCATCAGGAAAAGAATATGTAGAGCAGCTGGAAGCTAAGATGAAAGAGTTAGGTGTTGGAGAAGTAGCATCCGTTATGGGACGTTATTATGCAATGGATCGTGACAACCGCTGGGATCGTGTGGAGAAGGCTTATCGTGCGATCGCATACGGAGAAGGGGAGAAAGCAGTCAGTGGACCTGCTGGTATTCAGGCTTCTTATGACAAAGATACAACAGATGAATTTGTACTTCCGACTGTAGTAGAAAAAGATGGTGCACCACTTGCAACTGTAAAAGAAAATGATTCTATTATCTTCTTTAATTTCCGTCCAGATCGCGCAAGAGAGATTACAAGAACATTTTGCGATGATAAATTCGAAGGATTTGACAGAGGAGAGAGAATTAAGACAACATTTGTATGCTTTACAGAATATGATGTGACAATTGAAAATAAACTGGTGGCATTTGTAAAGGAAAAGATTACGAATACATTTGGCGAATTCCTTGCAAAGAACGGTCTGAAGCAGGCACGTATCGCTGAGACAGAAAAATACGCTCATGTAACATTTTTCTTTAATGGTGGTATTGAAGAGCCGAACGAGGGCGAAGACAGAATTCTTGTCAAATCACCAAAGGTTGCAACTTATGACTTAAAACCGGAGATGAGCGCTTATGAAGTATGTGATAAGCTGGTAGAAGCAATTGAGTCAGAAAAATATGATGTCATTATTATAAACTTTGCAAATCCTGATATGGTCGGCCATACAGGAGTAGAAGGGGCTGCAATCAAAGCAATTGAAGCGGTTGACGAGTGCGTAGGAAAAGCTGTAGATGCAATTAAGAAAGTAGACGGACAGATGTTTATCTGCGCTGACCACGGAAATGCAGAACAGCTGATCGACTATGAGTCAGGCGAACCATTCACTGCTCATACAACGAATCCAGTTCCATTTATTCTTGTAAATGCAGACCCGGCTTATAAATTAAGAGAGGGTGGATGCCTTGCAGATATCGCTCCGACTCTTATTGAATTGATGGGAATGAAACAGCCTGCAGAGATGACGGGAAAGAGCTTGTTGATTAAATAATCGGAACAATGAATCGAGATCAGATTAAATTTTTAGCAATTGTTACAATGACATGTAATCATGTTGCGAATATTTTTCTTACACCCGGAACAGTTCTTTTTGAATGTTTTATAGATATTGGATATTTTACGGCAATTACGATGTGTTATTTCCTTGTGGAAGGATATGGGTATACACATGATAAGAAAAAATACGGTGAACGCTTACTGATTTTTGGAGTTTTGTCATTAGTACCGTTCTATTTGGCTTTTGGATTTGCTCAAATGAATATGCTATGTACTTTATTTCTGTGTTTCCTGATTTTGCAGGTTATGGAAATGACAATTGGAAAGTGGGAAAAGCGGATAGTAATATTGATATTGATTTTTATTTCTCTGTATTCTGACTGGGCTCTGCTTGCTCCGGTTTTTACAATTATGTTTGCAAAGAGCAGAGGAAACCGAGCGAAGACTGCGCTTTCTTTTGCGATAGGAGCATTTCTTTTTGTAGGGATGAATTATTTGTCAAATTTAGCAAGCATGAGTCAGGGGAGCGCTTTTATCCATGCATTGTATTCCGGGATAGCACCGATAGCTGCTGGAATTGTAATACTTTTTCTGTATAATGGAAAGAAATCAGCACACGCCGGAAAAGTATCGAAGTGGTTTTTTTATATTTATTATCCGGCACATTTGATGTTGCTTTGGGGGATGCATAAGCTCTGCGTTCTGTAAAAATAAAATTATTTATAGGGAGTATAAAATATGAGCAAAATATATAATACATTTTTGTTTGATCTGGATGGAACAATCACAGATTCTGCTTTTGGAATCACGAATTCAGTTATGTATGCATTGCGAAAATTTGGGATTGAAGAGACAGATCGGACAAAATTATATAAATTTATTGGACCACCGCTTACAGAGTCATTTGAAAAGTTTTATGGCTTTACAAAAGAACAGAGCCTGGAAGGTGTGAGATATTATCGAGAATACTATCAAGATAAAGGTATTTATGAAAATAAAGTCTACGATGGATTGGAAGATGTATTAAAGAAAATGAATGATGCCGGAAAATGTGTCATTGTTGCAACTTCAAAACCTGAAAAATATGCGAAACTCATTATTGAACATTTCGGATTGACAAAATATTTTGCATGTGTTGCAGGAATGGAGATGGACGGCGCAAGAGGAACAAAAGCCGAGGTCATTACTTATGCATTGGAGAAAAATCATATTACAGATAAGACAAAAGTACTTATGATCGGCGATCGTGAACATGATGTCATCGGAGCCCATAAAAATGGACTGGATTGTCTTGGAATTCTTTACGGATTTGGTGATCGTGAAGAACTGGAAGAAGCCGGAGCAGAGTACATCCGTGACAACGTAGAAAATATTTTAGAGTTTGTATAAAGTGAATTATTAAATAAAAGAATCCGGCAAGATGGAAGAAATACATCTTGCCGGATTCTTTTATTGTTATAAATTATAATTTTATGCTTCTAAATTCTTGTTTGCTGTAGACAGCATTAATTTGATTCGGTTCAATTGATTGACTTCACTTGCACCTGGGTCAAAGTCAATTGCCACTATATTTGATTCTGGATAACATCTTCGAAGTTCTTTGATAACTCCTTTACCTACAACGTGGTTCGGCAGGCAGGCAAATGGCTGCGTACATACGATATTCGGAGCACCACTGTGAATCAGCTCTAACATTTCTCCGGTCAGGAACCATCCTTCACCAGTCTGGTTTCCGAGAGATACGATGTCAGATGCCATTTTGCCAAGGTTACGGATGTCTGCCGGTGGGTCAAAATGTTTGCTCTTTTTAAAAGCTTCTGTAGCTGGAGCACGGAACCACTCCAAAGCTTTGATACCAAGATTGGCTGCTTTGGCTTTAGATTTGGCAAATCCGAGTTTTTCTACTTTAAAGTTCTGGTTGTAGAAGCAGTACAGCAGGAAGTCCAAAAGATCCGGAACGACAGCTTCAGCACCTTCATTTTCAAGAAGATCTACTAAGTAATTATTGGCAGCGGGAAGGAATTTGACCAAAATCTCTCCGACGATGCCGACGCGAGGTTTCTTTATGTCTAATAATTCAATATTGTTATCGAAATCTGCAATAATTTCACGACATAATTTTTTAAATTTATGTCTGGAAGGATAGCCGGAAGAGACAAATTCCTTACATACTTCTACCCATTTTCTGTGCATGGCATTCACAGATCCCGGAATAGCTTCGTATGGTCTTAAGCGATATACGCATTTCATAAAGATATCACCAAATACTACACTGTATATACCACGAAGCACGAGAGCTGGTGTAATCTTAAAACCAGGATTTTCTTCCAGTCCGCTTAAGTTGATCGAAATGACCGGAATATATTCGAACCCGGCTTTCTTTAGGGCACGGCGTATAAAACCAATGTAGTTAGAAGCACGACATCCACCGCCGGTCTGGCTGATGATAACAGCAATCTTGTGTGTATCATACTTGCCGGAAAGGATAGCCTCCATAATCTGTCCGACAACCATAAGAGACGGGTAACATGCGTCATTGTTAACGTATTTCAGCCCAACATCTACCGCCTGTTTGTTATCATTTGGAAGGACTTCGATGTTGTATCCGGAAGCTTTAAATGCAGACTCAAGCAGTTCGAAGTGAATCGGTGACATCTGCGGGCAAAGAATTGTGTAATTCTCACGCATTTCCTTTGTGAAGGATATTTTTTCAATGGCTGCGGAATGAATCGTACGTTTGTCATTTCGCTGTTCTCTGACGCGGATAGCAGCCAGAAGAGAGCGGACACGGATTCTTGCAGCACCCAGGTTGTTGACTTCATCAATCTTCAGAGACGTATAGATCTTATCTGAATTAGTCAAAATATCTGCGACCTGATCGGTTGTGACCGCATCCAGTCCGCAACCGAAAGAATTGAGCTGGATCAGATCCAGATTGTCTTTTGTTTTTACATAGTTTGCAGCTGCGTACAGACGAGAATGATACATCCACTGATCCATAACATTTAACGGATGTTCGGCAGGATTTAAGTGGGAGACAGAATCCTCGGTCAGTACAGCAATATTGTAGGAGTTGATAAGCTCTGGTATACCGTGATTGACTTCAGGGTCAATGTGGTAAGGACGTCCGGCAAGGACGATACCTCTGTTACCGGTTTCGTCTAAGAGTTTTATGACTTCTTCTCCCTTTTTCTTCATATCCTCACGGCAGGCTTCCAATTCTTCCCATGCTGCGTGAACGGCAGCTTTTATTTCCTGTTCAGGAATGCTGAATTTCTCGCCCAGTTCTTCAACAAGACGATAAGAAATGGTATCCTCACTGGCAAAAGAGAGGAATGGATGCATAAAATCAACCTCTCCGTTTACGATTGCATCGATGTTATTCTTGATGTTCTCCGGATAGGAGGTGACGATTGGGCAATTATAATGGTTATCTGATTCCGCAAATTCATTACGCTCGTAAGGAATACTTGGATAAAAAATGTGTTTTACACCTTCATTGATCAGCCATTGTACATGACCATGTGCCAGTTTTGCAGGGTAGCATTCGGATTCACTAGGTATGGATTCAATTCCAAGCTCATAAATACTTCTTGTAGAAGCAGGAGAGAGTTTTACAGAGAATCCAAGCTGGTTGAAAAATGTGAACCAGAACGGGTAGTTCTCATACATATTAAGAACGCGAGGAATACCGATGACTCCGCGTTTGGCATTTTCTTCCGATAAAGGTTCGTAATTAAAATAACGATTTAACTTGTATTCAAACAAATTCGGGAGTTTGTTTTCGGATTTTGCTTTTCCAAGTCCACGCTCACAACGATTTCCGGTAATGAACTTACGTCCGCCGCTAAAGTGATTGATCGTCAAACGACAGTTGTTCGTGCAGCCTTTGCATTTTGTCATAGTTGTGGAGTATTCCATGGATTCGATATCTTCAATAGAAAGCATGGTCGTACCTTCGCATTCTACATAGCGCTCGCGTGCAATTAAAGCAGCACCGAAAGCTCCCATGATTCCGGCAATATCCGGACGTACTGCCTCACAGCCGGCAATTTTTTCAAAACTTCTAAGAACAGCATTGTTATAGAAGGTTCCGCCTTGAACAACAATATGTTTTCCGAGTTCGGAAGCGTCAGATACTTTGATGACTTTGAACAAGGCATTTTTAATAACAGAATATGCAAGACCTGCAGAAATATCAGCAACCTCAGCTCCTTCTTTTTGAGCCTGTTTCACTTTGGAATTCATAAATACGGTACAACGAGTTCCAAGGTCGATCGGGTTTCTTGCAAACAAAGCTTCGTGTGCGAAGTCCTCTACAGAATAATTCAGCGATTTTGCGAATGTCTCAATAAATGAACCGCAACCGGAAGAGCAGGCCTCGTTAAGCTGTACGCTGTCAACGGTCTGGTTTTTGATCTTGATACATTTCATATCCTGACCACCAATATCCAAAATGCAGTCGACATCCGGCTCAAAGAAAGAAGCGGCGTAATAATGTGACACAGTCTCGACTTCGCCTTCATCTAAAAGTAGAGCGGCTTTGATCAGTGCTTCCCCATATCCGGTAGAACAGGAGTGTACAATCTGTACATCTTCCGGTAATTTGCTGTAAATATCTTTGATGGCAGTAATTGTTGTACCAAGCGGATCACCATCGTTGTTATGGTAGAAGGAATACAACAGAGTTCCATCTTCGCCGACAAGAGCAGCTTTTGTTGTTGTAGAACCTGCATCGATGCCAAGGAAAGCTTTTCCTTTGTAGGTAGCAAGATCTCTGACAGGAACCTGGTCTTTGTCATGACGTTCTTTGAATTCTTTGTAGTCCGCCTCGCTTGCAAAAAGAGGTTCCATACGATCGACTTCAAATTCCATCTTGATCTTACCTTCCAGACGCTTTTGCATTGCCTGAAGGGATACATCTAAATCTTTTTTAGAATTTAAGGCAGAACCGATCGCTGCGAACAAATGTGAGTGATTAGGTGCAATGATATGTTCGTCATCTAAGTTCAGTGTACGGATGAATGCTGCGCGAAGCTCTGAAAGGAAATGCAGAGGTCCACCTAAAAAAGCGATATGTCCACGGATTGGTTTACCGCAGGCAAGTCCGCTGATAGTCTGATTGACAACGGCCTGGAAAATAGAAGCAGCTAAATCTTCTCTTGCAGCACCGTCATTGATCAGTGGCTGGATATCTGTCTTTGCAAATACACCACATCTGGCGGCAATCGTGTAGAGAGCTTTGTAATTCTTGGCATATTCATTAAGACCGGAGGCATCTGTCTGTAAAAGAGAAGCCATCTGGTCAATAAAAGAACCTGTACCACCGGCACAGACACCATTCATACGTTGTTCAATATTACCACCTTCGAAATAAATAATCTTGGCATCTTCACCGCCAAGTTCAATCGCAACATCTGTCTGAGGTGCGTAGTCCTGAAGTGCAGTGGAAACGGCAATGACTTCCTGGACAAATGGAACACCAAGATGTTTTGCAAGTGTCAGTCCACCGGATCCGGTAATTACCGGAGATACATGGATGGCACCAAGTTTATGGATTGCGCGTCCAAGAAGATCAGATAAAGTCTCTTGGATATTGGCAAAATGCCTCTCGTAATCGGAGAACAACACTTCGTTGTCATTATCTAATACAGCAATTTTGACTGTAGTAGAACCGATATCAATTCCGAGAGTGTAAATGTCTTTTTGAACCATATTTATGTACTCCTTATCAGTTGTTTCTTTTGTATATGATCGATATTTTCTTCTTGTATCTTCTTATTATAATGTATGCGAAAATATAACTACACTATTATACGGCAGATTATCTCAAAATACAATTATGAAATTGTGTTCTTAACAGAAAAGAAACATGAAGAAATGATAAAAAAATTGTTAAAAAATATAAAAATAAGAGAAGCAGTATGTACTGAGATTGACAAATTTTATGCAAGACGATAGAATGGCGTTGTATGTAAAAATAAATAACAGGAGTTAGAAAACTATGAATTGGATGGAAAAATTAGAACGAAAGTTTGGCAGATATGCGATTTCCAATCTCATGATGTATATTATCATTATGTACGGAGCAGGGTATGTGCTGTATCTTATAAATCCGACATTTTATGCATCATATCTCTGTCTGAATGCGCAGGCGATTTTGCACGGACAGATTTGGAGGATCATTACATTTATTATTCAGCCTCCGTCATACAGACTGATCTGGATGCTGGTGGCTTTATCACTTTATTATTTTATCGGAAAAGAATTGGAAAGAGCCTGGGGCGCATTTCGGTTCAACCTATATTTCTTTTCAGGAGTATTATTTCATGTAATTGCAGCAATTCTGGTATATGTATTGACAGGACTTGTGCTGCCTCTTGGAACGGGCTATTTGAATATGTCATTGTTCCTTGTATATGCAGCTATGAATCCAAATGCACAATTCATGCTGTGGTTTATTATTCCGGTGAAAGCAAAATGGTTAGCATGGCTGGATGGAGCATATTTTATCTGGGCAGTTATACAGGCGTTCCTGCCGGCATATGGAGGAAGTGCATATGGAATCTTCTATAAGGCAAATGCACTGGCTGCGGTTGTTTCAATCTTGAATTTCCTGATTTATTTCCTGAATTCAAGGCATACAAGACCATATAGACCGTCACAGATAAAACGTAAACAGAATTTTCATAAGCAGGTAAAACAGGCGTGTCCGGTAAACTATTATAAAGATGGCGCAAGACACAGATGTGCGGTCTGTGGAAAGACCGAATTAGATGATCCGAATCTGGAGTTTAGATATTGTTCCAAGTGCAATGGAAATTACGAGTATTGCCAGGAACATTTATTTACTCATAAACATGTAATTTAGAAATTAAACAACAAAAGGAGAACAGGAATGAAGAAAACAAAGATTGTCTGCACAATGGGACCGAATTCAAACGATGAAAACATCATGAGACAGCTCGTTAAAGAGGGCATGGATATTGCAAGATTTAATTTTTCACATGGCTCTCATGAAGAACAGAAGATGCGTATGGACATGTTGAAAAAGATTCGTGAAGAAGAGAAAAAACCAGTGGCAATCCTTTTGGATACAAAAGGACCGGAGATCCGTACAGGTGTTTTAAAAGACGGAAAAAAGGTAATGTTAAAAGAAGGCGAGACAATCACTCTGACGAATGAAGAAATCGAAGGAGATGAAACAAAAGTTTCTCTGACATATAAAGGTCTGGTCGACGATGTGCAGATCGGAAACATGATTCTGATCGATGATGGTCTTATTGGACTTAAGGTAAAAGATAAGACGGAGACAGATATTATCTGTACAATCGTTAACGGCGGAGAACTGGGAGAGAGAAAGGGAGTCAATGTTCCGAATGTTCCGGTCAGACTTCCGGCAATTACAGAAAAAGATAAAGAAGACCTGAAATTCGGCGTTGAGCAGAAGATTGACTTTATCGCAGCATCATTTGTAAGAAATGCTGAGTGCATTTTGGAAATCCGTTCTTACTTAAATAAATGTGGAGCACCATATATTCCGATTATTGCAAAGATTGAGAATTCAGAGGGAATTGATAATATTGATGAGATTATCCGCTGTGCAGACGGTATCATGGTTGCCAGAGGAGATCTTGGTGTAGAAATTCCGGCTGAGGAAGTTCCATATCTTCAGAAATTGATCATTCAGAAATGTAACGATAATTATAAACCGGTCATTACAGCAACTCAGATGCTGGATTCTATGATCCGCAATCCACGTCCGACAAGAGCAGAGGTCGGAGATGTGGCAAATGCAGTTTACGACGGAACGGACGCTGTCATGCTTTCCGGTGAGACTGCACAGGGAAAATATCCGGTTGAAGCACTGAAGATGATGGTACACATTGTAGAAAGTACGGAGCAGCATCTGGATTATAAGGAGATGCTGGAAAAAGCAGGTGCACACAGAATGAGAAATGCTTCCAGTGCCCTTGCATATGCAACTGTGACAACTGCAAGAAATCTGAAAGCAGCATGTATTATTACACCGACTGTATCAGGAGCAACTGCAAGAGTTGTATCCAAATTCAAACCGAAGACAGAGATTATCGGCATATCACCAAACGAAGATACACTTCGCAGAATGCAGATTTACTGGGGGGTACGTCCATATTGCTCTATTAATGCAAATTCTACAGATGAAATCTGTAGCAGCGCATTAGATCTCGTAAGAGCAAAACAGATTGCAGAGACTGGAGACACTGTAGTACTGACAGCAGGAATTCCTTCCCCGAATATTTCCGGAAATGTTGCCGGAGTCAGCAATATTATGAAAATAGCAGTGATAGATTAAGGATTACTGAAAACGAACAACAGATGGGAGATTTCTTTCATCTGTTGTTCGTTTTTTGAATATATTTCTCATTTAAGTACTTGACTGATGGCGAGAAATATACTATAGTGTTCCTTGAGAGAACTACTACAAAAGAAATAAAAAGAAAACAGGTGGAAAAATGGAAGATAAATCATATATCGAGCGCCTGATGGAATTTGGGCTCACAAGACAGGAGGCAGGTATTTACGGATGTCTGATAAGTGAAGGGAAGACGACTGGATATGAGGTCGCAAAGCAGCTCGGTATCTCCAGATCGAATGCATATAATTCACTTGCAAGTATGACGGAAAAAGGAGCAGCCTATCTGGTTGAAGAAGGTACAACGAAAAAATATGTATCAGTACCGTTAGATGAATTTTGCAGGAATCGTATCCGTAGACTGGAAGAATCCAGAAACTGGTTGGAAAAGCATATGCCATCTGAAAAAGACCATGTCGAGGGTTATATTACAATCGAAGGAGCTGCCAATATTTTGAACAAGGTAAGAAATATCCTTGCAAAAGCAGAAGAACGAGTGTATATATCCTGTACCAGAAATTATCTGCTGTTATTTGTAGATGAGTTGGAAAGCCTGATACGTGCCAGAAAAAAAGTAGTGATCGTAACGGATCAGCCTGTGAATTTTAGGAATGCCAGAGTTTATATTGGTAACAATCGAGGCATGCAGATAGGTGTTATTACAGATTCAAGATATGTATTAACTGGAGAATATGGAGAAGGCAGTATGAATACATGCCTGTATTCAGGACAAAAAAATTTTGTAGAATTATATAAAAGTGCTCTGGGCAATGAAATTAAGCTTTTGGCAATACGAGAGGAGAAAGCACAATGAATAAAAAACCATTTGTAACAAAAGAACAGCTCGATGAGATTATAAAAGAATATCCGACCCCGTTCCATCTCTATGATGAGAAGGGAATCCGTAAGAATATGCAGGCTTTGAAGGAAGCTTTTGCATGGAATCCGGGATATAAGGAGTATTTTGCTGTAAAAGCAACGCCGAATCCATTTCTGATTGATATATTGAGAGAATATGGCTGTGGTTGTGACTGTTCTTCTTATACGGAGCTTTTATTGTCAGATGCCATGGGCGTACATGGGGAAGACATTATGTTTTCCTCTAACGATACACCGAAGGAAGAGTATGAGCTGGCACACAAATTAGGCGCGATTATTAATCTTGATGATATTACGCATATTGATTTTCTGGAAGAGACCATTGGTGAGATCCCGGAAACAATCAGCTGTCGTTATAACCCGGGTGG
Organism: uncultured Dorea sp.; assembly: GCA_934307335.1. Classification (GTDB taxonomy): domain Bacteria; phylum Bacillota; class Clostridia; order Lachnospirales; family Lachnospiraceae; genus Dorea. The sequence goes on from CAKRCL010000001.1 coordinate 91,835, forward strand.
ATTATTTAAAATCAGTAATGATATTATGGATAATCCGGGTGATGCGAAATTTGGTATGACGACGGAACAGCTTTTTGAAGCTTTCAAGATATTGAAAAGCAAAGGAGCTAAAGAATTTGGTATTCATGCATTTCTTGCAAGTAATACAGTAACGAATGAATACTATCCGATGCTTGCAAAGGTGCTTTTTGAGGTCGCTGTGCAGCTTCAAAAGGAAACAGGAGTACATATTAAATTTATCAACTTGTCAGGTGGCATTGGAATTCCATACAGACCGGATCAGGAGCCAAATGATATTCGAGCAATTGGAGATGGTGTCAGAGAAGTTTATAATGAAGTGCTTGTGCCGGCGGGCATGGGAGATGTTGCTCTTTATACAGAGCTTGGAAGATTTATGCTTGGACCATATGGATGCCTTGTGACAAAAGCAATTCATGAGAAACATACACATAAGGAATATATTGGTGTAGATGCTTGCGCGGTTAATCTGATGCGTCCGGCTATGTATGGAGCATACCATCATATTACTGTTATGGGTAAGGAAGATGCACCGTGCGATCACAAATATGATGTTACAGGATCCCTTTGTGAGAATAACGACAAATTTGCAATCGACCGTATGCTGCCAAAGATTGATAAAGGTGATATTCTGGTGATTCATGACGCTGGAGCACATGGATTTTCTATGGGATATAATTACAATGGAAAGCTGAAATCAGCAGAGCTCTTATTGAAAGAGGATGGAAGTACACAACTGATAAGAAGAGCTGAAACTCCGGCAGATTATTTTGCAACATTTGACTGTTTTGACATTGGGAAAAAATTATTAAAATAACTGTTGTAATTCTTAGAATTGTGTGTTACAATTAATCTCGGCTTGAAAAAGCTGAGACATGCGGATGTGGCGGAATGGCAGACGCATCAGACTCAAAATCTGACGTAGGTGACTATGTGCGGGTTCAAGTCCCGCCATCCGCATTGAGTTTTAGCAAGAAAGCATCGAAGACTGGAAGGTTTTCGATGCTTTTTTATATAATAGGAAAGTTCGACATTCGTCGAACTCTTGATAAAAAGAGCCCGCACAAAAGCGGGCATAGAAAACAGACG
>CAKRCL010000002.1 GCA_934307335.1 uncultured Dorea sp.
ACCGGAGAGCCGATCAGTGCCAATAATGTCGTTGTTCCGCTAATTCTTTTTTCCATGTCATGTACCTCTTCCAGTCATTTATAATATTATCAATTATGTCCTAAAATAACTGATTTTCTGTTCTCAATTATAACACACCACTAAACTGACCGCACTCTTTAATTATCTTACATTCTCAGAGATTGTTTTACTTTATAAAAAGACAGCCACGACACATTTTGTGCGCCATGGCTGCCTTTTTCAATACCACCCTCATGATATTTTCTATATATGTATTTTTCTATACTGCCTGAATCTGTGCAATGTCCACCAGTGTCAATTTCTGAATATCTGTATTCTCCAGACTGGTGATCAGTGCTTTTGCTGTATCGATAGCTGTCAGGACATTGACACCTGTCTCAATCGCACTTCTTCGAATCACAAAACCGTCTTTGGAATGTTCTGCTCCCTGTGGCGGTGTGTCGATAACAAGGTCAATCTTGTGTCCAAGAATCAAGTCCATAAGGTTCGGAGTGCTCTGTTCAATCTTGTTGACTGCAATTGCTTTCACACCTGCTTCTGTAAGTGCTTCTGCTGTTCCCTTTGTCGCAAAAATCTTGTATCCGATCTTTTCAAAACGTTTACCGATTTCTACAGCCTCATCCTTATCCTCATCACGGACAGTCATGATCATATTGCTGAATTTCGGAAGTTTGATTCCTGCACCTAAGAACGCTTTATACAGTGCCTCGTCAAATGTCTTGGCAATTCCAAGGCACTCTCCTGTGGACTTCATTTCTGGTCCAAGGCTGATATCTGCACCACGGATCTTCTCAAAAGAGAATACCGGCATTTTAACTGCATAGTAATCTGCCTCCGGCTGAAGTCCCGGTGTGTATCCAAGTTCTTTGATCTTGTGACCGATAATCACTTTTGTTGCCAGTGGAACAATTGGAATTCCTGTTACTTTACTAATGTATGGTACCGTACGGCTGGATCTTGGGTTTACCTCGATAACATAAACATCTTCTCCGCACACAATAAACTGAATATTAATCAGTCCGATGACATGCAGTGATCTTGCCAGTCGCTTTGTATATTCTTCAATAGTACGTTTTGTTTTATCGGAAATGCTCTTTGCAGGATATACAGAGATACTATCACCGGAGTGGATACCGGCACGTTCGATATGCTCCATGATACCCGGAATCAGGATATCTTCTCCGTCGCATACGGCATCGACCTCAATCTCTTTTCCCTGTAAATATTTGTCTACCAGAATCGGGTGATCCTGCGCAATCTGATTGATGATTCCGATAAATTCCTCGATATCATTATCGTTAATAGCAATCTGCATACCCTGTCCACCGAGTACATAGGACGGTCTTACCAGTACCGGATAGCCGAGTCTGTTCGCAACAGTCTTTGCCTCCTCAGCTGTAAATACAGTTCCACCAGTTGGTCTTGGAATCTGGCATTGTTCCAGAATCTCATCGAACAGCTCACGGTCTTCAGCTGCGTCCACATCTTCTGCCTTTGTACCAAGAATCGGCACTCCCATTTTCATCAATGCTTCTGTCAGTTTAATTGCTGTCTGACCACCGAACTGAACAACTGCTCCGTCCGGCTTCTCCAAATCTACAATGCTCTCTACATCTTCCGGTGTCAGCGGCTCAAAATAAAGCTTATCGGCAATATCAAAGTCAGTACTTACTGTCTCCGGGTTATTATTGATGATAATCGTCTCGTATCCCTCTTTTGCAAATGCCCATGTACAGTGTACGGAACAGAAGTCGAACTCAATTCCCTGTCCAATGCGAATCGGACCGGAACCAAGTACAAGAACCTTTTTCTTACCGGAAGTCTCTTCTACTTCATTTTCACTTCCGAATACTGAGTAATAATACGGTGTCTCTGCCGCAAACTCAGCGGCACAGGTATCTACCATTTTATAAGATGCAGTAATTCCATATACCATTCTAAGATCATGCACCTGTCTCTCCGTAAGACCTGTCAGTCTGGCAATAACCTCATCCGGGAACTCCAGGCGTTTTGCTTCTTTTAATAATTCCTTTTCAATTCCACCACGTCCGGACGCTACTCTTGGCGCGCATGCACGCAGAGACTGCTCCATCTCTACCAGGTTTGCAATCTTATCGATAAACCAGATATCAATCTTTGTAATCTTATGTATTTCTGTATAAGGAATTCCTCTTCTGACGGCTTCTGCAATCTTCCAGATTCTCTGATCATCTACAACCTCTAACGCTTTCATCAGTTCCTCTTTTGAAAGCTGACTAAAATCATAAGACATCAGACTATCTACATGTTGTTCCAAAGAACGGATTGCTTTCATAAGTGCCCCTTCAAAGTTATCGCAGATACTCATAACTTCTCCAGTTGCCTTCATCTGTGTAGTCAGCGTACGTTTTGCACTGATAAATTTATCAAATGGAAGTCTCGGAATCTTAACAACACAATAATCAAGCATCGGCTCAAAACTTGCATATGTTTTCTTTGTAACTGCATTTTTAATCTCATCAAGTGTATATCCAAGCGCAATCTTTGCTGCTACTTTTGCAATCGGATAACCAGTTGCTTTCGATGCAAGCGCAGAAGAACGGCTGACACGTGGATTTACCTCAATAACACAATATTCAAATGATTCCGGATTCAGGGCATACTGTACGTTACAGCCTCCTGTAATATTAAGCTCACTAATGATATTGAGGGCTGATGTACGAAGCATCTGATATTCTTTATCGCCCAGCGTCTGAGACGGTGCTACAACAATACTGTCTCCGGTATGCACGCCGACCGGATCAATATTTTCCATATTACATACTGTAATACAGTTTCCGGCTGCGTCTCGCATCACTTCATATTCAATCTCTTTCCATCCCGCAATACAACGCTCAACAAGTACCTGACCCACACGGGAAAGACGAAGTCCATTTTCAAGAATCTCTACAAGCTGATGTCTGTCATGTGCAATTCCACCACCACTTCCGCCAAGGGTGTATGCCGGACGAAGAACGACCGGATATCCAATCTTTTCTGCAAATTCGATTCCATCCTCTACGGTCTCAACTACGAGAGAAGCTGCACATGGTTCACCAATTTTTTCCATTGTTGATTTAAATTCCAGACGATCCTCTGCCTTCTTAATTGTCTGAGCTGTTGTTCCAATCAAACGAACATTGTGTTCTTTGAAAAATCCCCGCTCTTCCAATTCCATAGCAAGGTTCAGAGCTGCCTGACCTCCAAGTGTCGGCAACACGCTATCTGGTTTTTCTTTTACAATTAACTGCTCAACCACTTCCACTGTAAGTGGCTCAATATAGACTTTATCTGCAATATCTTTGTCTGTCATGATCGTCGCAGGATTTGAATTCAATAGCACAACTTCCAGTCCTTCTTCTTTCAAAGAACGACATGCCTGTGTTCCGGCATAATCAAACTCTGCTGCCTGACCAATGACGATAGGACCAGATCCAATTACAAGTACTTTCTTAATCTCTTTATTTCTTGGCATCTTATTTGTCCCCCTTCATCATCTCAATAAATCTGTCAAACAGGAATGTAGAATCCTGCGGTCCCGGGCATGCTTCCGGGTGGAACTGTACAGTGTAAATCTTCTTACCTTTATAATTCAATCCTTCGTTTGTTCCGTCATTAACATTGACAAATGCTTCCTCTGCAACATTTTTATCCATAGTATTATAATCAACCGCATATCCATGATTCTGAGAGGAAATGTATACGCGTCCGGTAGACAAATCTTTTACCGGGTGATTTCCACCTCTGTGTCCATACTTTAATTTGTATGTCTTTGCACCATATGCAAGAGCCATCAACTGATGTCCCAGACAAATTGCAAATATTGGAATGTCTGTCTCTGATAATTTTCGGATCTCTTCTATAATAGAAACACAGGTTTCCGGATCTCCAGGACCATTGGATAACATGATTCCGTCCGGATTAGATTTTATGATTTCTTCAGCTTTTGCGTCTGCCGGATAAACAGTCACTTCACAGCCTCTTTGAATTAAAGATTTTGAAATATTATTCTTTGCACCAAAATCCATAAGTGCTACTTTTAATCCTTCGCCAGGTAATACATACTTTTCATCACAAGTCACTTTAGATACTACATCACCAACCGTATATGCTTTAAGCTTTGGGATGATCTCTTCCAGATCATAATTCTCATTCGTTGTGATCATTCCATTCATAGTTCCCTTTTCACGGAGAATCTTTGTAAGTGCTCTTGTATCTACACCTTCAATTCCCGGAATATCCTGCGCAACAAGGAAATCCTGAATTGTTCCATTGCATCTGAAATTACTTGGCATTCTGGATAATTCTCTTACAATATATCCGTCCGGCCACGCCTTTTTAGATTCCATATCCGGTGTAATTCCATAATTTCCAATCAACGGATATGTCATCACAACAGCCTGTCCGGCATATGAAGGGTCAGTCAGCACCTCCAAATAACCGGTCATTGACGTATTAAAAACAATCTCACTGATCATCTCCCGCGTCGCCCCGATACTTTTTCCTGTGAAGACTGTCCCATCTTCTAGAATTAGAAATGCTTTCATATATTCACCCTTGTCCTTTCTGTTACTTCTAGTCCGCTCTAAAGCTTCCCAAATTGCTAAAAGTATACTATACTTATTCACCTTTTTCAACCTAAAAAACCGCGAAAATACGCGGTTTTTAGCTGTTTTTTCTAAAATCAGTTTGATAAATTCAACGATTTTTTTTGTTATATTTTAGGTGCTTATTTTTAATATTTTCTATAACATGCGTAAAATATAGCTTTTATCAATATTTTACATTTTAAAATCCGGTTGATATTTTAAGCGTTAAAATTGGTTCGGATTTTATTGAATTTTTTAAGAATATTTCCAAAAAATTGTAATCTTATTCATTTTCACATCATCTATATAGCTGTATGACACTTGTGACAAGTGATACCACTGTGCCAGATTCTGTGCGGCATGTCGAACTTGCCGATTCAAAATATCCTCTTTTGCCTCTTCATATACGGATTTACTTGCATATTTCAAAACAACCTTCGTTTCTTTTGCAGAAATTGCCTGATTCATTGCCTCTAATGCAGCCTGACCATCATATTGTGTATAATACATTCCATTCACTACATAATAGTTTTGATCCATTTTCGTACAAGATGGCCGAGCAATCCCTTTATCCGGAGTATGTGTACGAAATAGCTCCTCATCATTGCAACACATATAATCATAACTAATATTATCACGAACTTCTTCTTGCATCACATTCTCCTCTTCGTCCCCTTCTGCCTCCTGGAAAATAGGATCTCCCCATGTTACATCTACATAATAATAATTTCCATTGCATTTTACTAGATTCCAGGCATGAGGTATCTCATTACCATCAAAAGAAGTATTTACCGTTCCTGTTATATACGTACAGAAAATCCCCTGCTTTTCCAGCAAATACTGCATTGCTTTTGAATAACCTGCACAGACAGAACGCTTTCCCAGGAAAACACTGCAAATATTCTGATTGTCCTGTGCATTTTCATCATAATCCACCTGGTTTACAATATATTCATAAACATAAAGAATCTTCTCATAATCTGAAGCTGTTTGACCTATTCCTGCCAGGCAATCAGCCACCTGTACATCAATCTGTCTCTGCTTTTCATCCATTTCCTCCTTAGAATAAAGATATCCCGGTTTCACAGATGTATATTTTTGCAAACCGGAATGAGATGTTGCTGTTGCTGTCCCATCAACCCAGAATATTTCCGGATGATCTTTCAAAACATCCGTGAGAATTTCATTTGTACGACTGGCATCCTGACTATGCACATAAATTTCTGTTCCGTGATCCAAAACGCCTTGTAACAACTCCTGATATACCTTCTGTTCTTCTTTATTAAGCTGCTGATAATAAAATTTTTCTTCTGCTTCTTTTACTTTCTCTGATACCGTCTGATATGAGATTGCTTTTTTTCCAAGCATCCTTGCAGCTACATTTTTTATATTCTCAGAATCTTGATGTTGACATGCTGCCAGCACAGGTAGGATACCCAAAAGTAATAGCAAAAGCCATCTACTCTTTCGATATCGTTTTTTTTCTTCTTTTCTCATACAAAATCCTTCCTACAAATTTCACACACTTTATTTTCTATCATACACTAAAAGTAATAGAGTTTCTATGAGGTACTTTTTATTATGAGTGATTTTCTCATATCTGACACACCAGATCAGGGACAACTAAAAGTCAGCCTGACTTCCCGGATAAATGCAACCCCCATCGAAAATGCACGAGTCTCTATTTCTTACACCGGAGTTCCGAATGAAACGATAGAAGAACTAATCACAGATTCCTCCGGACAGACAGATACGATTACTCTCCCTGCCCCTCCCATCGAATACAGCCTGAATGAATCCAATGAAATCCAGCCATATTCTGAATATACTATTGCAGTTGAAGCGCCAGGATACGAATCTCTTTTGATTGCCGGGACTGAAATATTTTCTTCTGTTACTGCACTCCAAAATCTTTCCTTGCGCCCGGCAATTCCGGATAATGGAGCAAATACAGTCTATGTCATACCTGCACATACATTATATGGCACTTATCCCGCTAAAATACCTGAAGAAGAAATCAAGCCAGTAAATGAAAGCGGTGAAATTGTTTTAAGTCAGGTGGTCATTCCGGAATATATTGTTGTCCATGACGGAAGTCCCCGAGATTCCACTGCTAAAAATTATTATGTCCGTTATAAAGATTATATTAAAAATGTTGCTTCCAGTGAAATCTATGCCACCTGGCCGGATAACACGATCCGTGCAAATGTACTTGCAATCATGTCTTTTACTTTGAACCGGGTATACACAGAATGGTCACTTCGTATATGGTCACTCAGGGTTGCAGAAGTATATTTCTTAATGAATTAGTCATTCAGTTGAGAAAATGTGGGACATGTTAGTTTTTCGGGGCATTCATTTTTGTTTGATAGTTGGATAAAGCATCAAAGACTTTGTGATAGATAACCTGATTTGGATAATATCTGTAGTCTGCGAAAACAGAAATTCCTGTTTTGTAGAAATATTCAAGAATGGCAGCAGCACAGCCAGAACTTCTGCTTTCCCCATATTCGCATTGACAGATAATATCCAGTCCGTCATTTTTAGCTTTGAAGATAAATTCTGCTAACTGGTCAACTTCAGGAAAATAGGTTTCATAGCTCAAGTTGAATTTAGGCAGAACGGATAAATCTATATCATGTACGGCAACGTAAAAAATCCGCTCTGTCTTATTTTTATAATCAACAGGGGCAGAGTTTTTATTGTGATAATTATCGGGTGGGTCAAGAAAACTGATAACTGCCGAATTTTTAGGGAAATCCCCTTTGATAAGCGTTTCAATTGCCTGTCTGGAATAAATACTTACCTGCATAAAATAACCTCTCTTTCGTGGAATTAACTAGGTGCGACACCATTTATAATGTTAATCTTGTTCTTCAATAATCTTCAAATACTTATATACCGTTGGGATTGAAAGAGAACAAAGTCGTGCTAACTCAGATTTGTTAATTTTCTTGTTCTTGTATTGAGGGTAATAATGATAAAAAATAGATGGAATATTATCAGTAGTTGTTACGGGTCTTCCGATTGCCTTTCCTTTTGCCTTTGCATTTTCCATTCCGCTTTTTACACGTTGGCTTATCATGTTACGTTCCAGTTCCGCAAATACACCCATCATTTTTAACATTCCCTCAGTCATTGGATCAAGTTCTTTGCTACAGTCAACTTCAAAAGTTCCAAGAACCAGTTTGATATGATTCTTTTTAACAAATTCTATGATTTCGCATAACTGTAAAGTACTTCTTGTAAATCGGCTGACCTCAGTGGCAATAATTGTATCTCCTGATTGTACGATATTTAAGAGCTTATCTAATTCTGCACGATTGGTTTTCGTTCCACTTTCATACTCTTTGTAGATTGTTTCATCAGTAGCACCTTGTTGTTTTAGTTCTCTTACTTGTCGTTCAATATCCTGTAAATTCTCATTTGTAGAACATCTTGCGTATCCGTATATCATTTGCAATCACTCCTCGAAAGTTCTTTGAATATATATTTCTTCACTATTTCCAGTATCGCTCAAGTAATCGTAACATATTTTCTCTTCCAACAGGGTTCATTGTATGAATGCGAACAGGATAAAAACGACCTGTTTCAGCAAGCCAATCCAATAATTTTATTCCGTCTCCACCGTCATATGCGAAATCGCCTAAATCATGGTCACAGTCAATCAATGAAATGGGTTCGTTTGCATGTTCGATTACTCGTTTTGCATCATTAACGCTTTTACAACAGATATACCCATTAGGTGCAGGGCGTATATCATCTAACCATATTTTCATATTTCCTCCAATCAGCGGTTTTCCCTTATGTGTGTAAATCTTATACCAGCAACCTCCGAAAATGCCTGAAACCACCAATCAACAGGGTCAGCATAGGAAGATTCTGTTATAGTCTTTCGTAATGTTGTCTGATATTCTATATATTCTGGAAACTCCCATTCTTCAAAAGGTAATACTTTTTCGATATTGTAGTAACCCATATGATAGCGGTTGGTTACGTCTTCAAGCGGTGCACATTTCAAATGTAATACATGTTTGTAAGTGTCTCTTCCGTAAGCAGTAGCCATTTGTAATGTATATGTTTCTACTGGTACATGGAAAAATCTTCTTGCAGAATTTATATCCCAGTATCCTGTTTGGAAATTGGATTCAATTACTATCAGATGAATAAGTGTCTGATTGATTAGTCTTTGAGCAATACCATATGACCATTTGCATATTCCATCGTACATATGAATGAGGGTATTACATAAAGCATAATGTGTTTTATCAAAATCCTGTTGGGTTTCTGATTCAAACAAACGTGGCAGATTTTCAGAAAGAAAAGATTCCGATTTGTACTCGTTTTTGGTATCCTGATTAAACACATTTTTGCCATGAAAGTGTATCTGTCGCCAAAAGTCACGATAAGAACGATTAACTGCATGGAAAATAATTTGCGAATCTGTGAAAGTTTCTTTTATTCCATAATGGTTATAAAGCAAAAATAAGTTCTCATTCATAGAAATAATCTCCTTTGCGTTTTTTCTCTTTCAACGTCGATTGATTATTTATATTGTAAGATGATACTATATTACATTCAACCCCTCTGAAATCCGTTAATAATTTCGTAACAATTTGCTGTTCAACCTAAACCATAAAAGAAACGGTGGGTTGAATTTCTTTTATGATATATTCAAAAAATATCCATAATCACATTGGATTACAGATATTTTTTGAATGGAAATAACTATAAAGGAAAAGAGATGTTTTCTTTTATATGTTATTCATGGTCTTTTATAAATTGTATATTACTTTTCTCGACATCACTTAACATATCATCTGTAAAGTCTTCTGGTTCTATTGTGCCTGTGTACCATGCCTGTGAATTGAAATAGTTCTGCAAGGTTGGATTTGTAAATTTCCTACCATGCCGTGCATAAATTTCATTTCTTGCTAATTCCAGTTGGTCATGGGATAAACCTGAAATATCAGCAATGGTTAATTCTCTCGATGAACTATCTGGAAGAATATAGGAATCAGAACTGTTATAATCATATTTCGAATCATTTGCAGAATCATTATCCGTGCTATTGTATGTATCTGCATAATCATTTGCAAGTTCCCATGAAGTTGCATGTTTTTCTTCAAATTTCATTGTTTCTATCGGCATATATAATCTTTCTGATTCAGTAATGCTGACAGAAATTGTATTATTTTCAAAAGTCAAAGTTCCTTTAAAAGTTAATCCGTCAGCATCAGACATAAAATCAGCTTTGTTTCCATCAAGTGTTGCACTAATATTGCCAACTGCATCAAGTCTATAATACCAAAGTGAAAAAGTAATTGTTTTGTCAGTTATACTTTGAATTGTTAATTCACGGTCTTGGTTTCCCTTTATGTTCCAATATCCTTGATAAACAGATGCATCTATAACATTATCAGGTTCTTCCGTCTTTGTGATATTTGAATCCGTATCTTTTGGAGAGTCATTTTTATCAATATCTACCGTTTTTTCTATACTCTTTGCCTTAGGTTCATTTTCTTTAATTGCAAACAGTTTATCTCTAAAAGCAAATAATATAATTATGACTGTCAAAAAACAACTTATGCCAATTATAATACATATCAGTCTTTTTCTATTATTAGAAGATGAGTTCTTTTTTAACGGCTCTTTAGCCAATACAGGTTCAGTTTGATTGTTTTTAATGGTAGATGGTTCGATTTCCATACCGCAAACAGGACACACTGTATCTTCTTTGTCAAGTATAGTTCCGCAAACAGGACACACTTTTTCATCATTTATATCTGAAAAATCGTTATGTTCATATTCATCATCTAACTGATAACCACAAACAGGACATTCTTGTGCATCGTTTTCTAATTCTGCACCGCAATTTGGACAATACATATATTCTTCCCCTTACTAATTACAAAATAAATGTTCTCTCTTTTTGAAATAAGTGTAATTTAAGTATATTAGTATAATTACTACAATCTGAGAAAGTAGCCAAGGAATAAAAGGACCTCTTGCAACTCTTAACGTAGTGTTATTAGCTATCGCCATTACAGCAACACATACACTAAAATAAATTGTCAAAACTTTATTTGTATCTTTTTGGAAATTAAGCAAACGTTTTCTTATCTTTAATGCAACAATTGCTGATGCGACATAGCAAAATGCATAAATAAGATAATCTGTTCCAAATCCAACCATTGACATGATAATGATACAAGAAACTACTCCTATACAACTTGAAATCATATCAAAAATCATTCCATATTTTGAAAGGAAATCATACCATTTCATAGATAGTTCTTGATTATTTGTTCCTGCTGAACTTGTGTTAGTAGCAGAATCAGTAGTATTATTGATTTTCTCTTTTAATGAGCTTACTGTTTTTTGAGCAATATCTGTAAAATTATCCATATTGATTTTTTCTGTATTTATATTCCCTATATTCGGTAACGGTTTTGATTTTTGATGGACTTTAAAGGCTTTATAAAATATGGATACTGTTTCAGGGCAAGCGTCAATTAAATAAGACATTAGTTTTTGATCTCCCATAAAATACACTGTATATTTATCCGTACCGATATAGTCTTCCAGCTCTTTGAAAATTCCATTCCAATGTACTTCCCGTACTTGAAATGGTTGTATCCATTCATCAATACAGCGATTTTGCAATAATGTTGTATCAAAGACTTTCCCATTTATTGTAATTCTGGTAGTAAATGGATTTTCCGAGTAAACAATAGTAACTGTATTATTTGTTCCAACTAATTTTACAGGCTGTGATGTTAAGGCATTTTTTATAATGGAAAAAGATTCTTCATCACTGTCAAATTGTAAAATAAATTCAGTAGAACCAGTAAAATCTTTTAATTCTTCATATAATCCGTTCCATTTGATTCTATTGCTTAAAAATGGATACGCCCATTGTTCAATAGAGATATTTTTTATCCGTGAAGTATCAAATTTCTTTTCATTATATGTGATTTTCAGCTCTCCATTGTCCTTTGTATATGTGGCTTTAACTCTTTTTAGATTTTTGGTTGTGATATGTTGTTCTGTTTCTTGAATTTTTGCACCGCAGTTACGACAGAACTTTGCATTTTCCCCAAGCTTATATCCGCAGTTTTTACAATACATATTTATCCTTCTTTCTTTTGAGTACAAAATTCTCTGATTACGCATATATCACATTTTGGATTCCTTATAGTACAAATTTCTCCATACCCGTTTGCACAATACATCCATAAGAGATAGTCAATCTCTGCACAATGTTTTCCCATTGATTCAGCTATTGATTGAACAATATCCATAGCTTCATATATTGGAACAGTTTCATATTTTGAACAGCCTAAGATTTTACTTCCGAGAATTCGTCGGATATGTCTGTCAGGTTTTGCAATATCATACCCAACATTCCTTAAATACTCCGCATTGAGTGCTTCTCCCATTTGGTTCATTTTGAAAAAGGATTCTGGAGAAGACAGTTTTTCAATTAACCCTTTCAAAGTAGAATCTTCGGCTATGTATTTTTTATAAAAAGAATCAATACTACCATACTGATTTTCAATCTTGGACAATAATGGAATATTGTTTTTAATTAAAGCCTCCATCTGCTTTCTTGTACTTTGTGTTGCTCCACAGATTTCCTTTATTCTTTCAGTAAAGAAATCAGATGAACTGGATAAAATATATTCCATGTTGTAATTATGAAACAGTTCATCTATAGGAGTGATTTTTCCGGTTGAATCATCGATCCCATCAACAACTCTGTCCCATTTAGCACCTGAACTTAACATGGAATAAATCATTCCACGAATGTGGTCTTCAATAGTGAAAGTTGCTTGCTGCTCTCGCCTGTCAATCTGTTTCTTGATAAATGAGTGTTCCCATAGCTTTGTTTCAGGTAATTTGTTATTCAAATAATGCTCTATTGCATCAACAGCATGGACTACGGTTTGTTTACTGTAAGACATTACAATCCGCCTTTCTCTGTATATGTATAAGCTAAGTTTAAAACGCATTATGCGTATTGTCAACTCTATTTGCGTATTATAAGAAATAGAAAGAGTTCTTCATATAGTATTGGAATATGGAGGAAGAATACTATGAGTTTTGGAGATAACCTACGTGCTTTAATTGAAGAAAGAGACATTACCCAAAAAGAACTTGCAAAGAAATTAAATATTGCACCATCTACATTGGGGAGTTATGTCCAGAATGTGCGTGAACCTGATTTTGCCACATTGAAAATGTTTGCAAATTTTTTTGATGTTTCTACAGATTATCTGTTAGACCATTCAGTAAAAGAATATTCTACCCGTCAGGAAAATGAGCTGTTGCGAGTATTCCGTTCTTTAAGCGAAGAACAACAGTATATCTGCATTGAACAGAGCAAAGTATTTATGTTGGTAAATCAAAAAAGAAAAGAAGAAATATAGAAATCAGGATACAGTTTAAATGATGTATAGGTTTTTGGAGAGGACAGAGGTCTTCTCCATTTCTTTTACCAGTCTATTGGTAAAATGGTACAATGAACCAGTTATCCACCTTAGATGTCAGATTTTCATAAATTTTCTGAAATACCTTCTATTTATATGATTGAGAATATAATCAATTTACATCAGGGAAGGAAGATGCGATTTATGAAAAGAGTTAAATCCAAGATTTATTCAACTCAGGAATTAGACAAAAGAAAAAAAGCTATATTTTCTACACAAGATATAGAACAGATTTTAGGGATTCTTTATGATATGACAGGGCATGATATGAGTTTTGAGAAACAAGATGATGGAACGTTGTCTGTAACCATTGATGGAACTGTGTATTCTGTTGATACGGTATAATAAATAATGAGTGGTATGTTAATCAGATATCAGGCGGAGAGATTTTTGCTCTCCGCTTTTTTAGGGGGAATTATATGCATTAGATAACAAAATTTGCAAAATCAATGGTAATTCGTTCTCTCACTATGGCTATTTTCCTATTCTGCCGTTTGTTAGTCTAATTTGTTTTATTATTGCTTTTCGTGGATTTTTTCTAGGCTTGCAGTTTAACATATTGTCAAATAGTTCATCGAAACTGATGGAATCCGTAAAAGCGTTGATATAGTTACAGTAATTTTCAATGTAATGTGATGATTCATTTGGTTTCTCATGTGTTACTGTTTGAAAATGTTCATAAACCATTCGAGCATAAATTGCATTATAGCGTTCAATTCCACGAAATTTTGTAATATATCCGTCTATTTGAGAACTAACGGTATAAAGTCCACATGCACGTTTTAGAATACTTCCTTTTTTGATATTACTCAGAATGAATTCGTCATAATATTTTTTCGTATATTCTGGTAATTCACATAAACGAATATGGTCGATTTTTCCGTCATAAACCTCTACTGCTGTTATAATATTGGTATTTTTATCAACATATATATCAATCTTTCCACGAAGCGGGCGATTTATTTGCTTCTTATCGTGTGTAAACAGTTCAGGTTTAATCGTTTTCATTATATTCAAACGAGTACGATTACTTCCTATTTCCAAATCTATATTTTTCAATTCTGTATTTAAACCAGAAGCTGTTGCAGAATTACCACATGAGCCGACATATTCAATTGCGGCAAACCATTGACGCATAGATAAATGTGTATGCTCAAAAACAGTTCCTGTAGTTATTGTTGACTGATATCCACATTGCTGACATTTATATTTATATGGATCAAGTAGCCAATATTTTTTACATTCGCATTTAGGGCAAAAAAAGCCATCTGTCCATTTCTTTTTGAAAAGATAGTTTCTACAACTTTCTTCCGTTGGAAAACGTTTATTAAATTCAGTCCAGTCCATATTGTATCCTCAACTTTCTTTCGTAATTGCAGTAAACACTGATAAGTTCTTAAAGTGAATGATTTTCGCTTAATCTTTATAGAGTATATATAAAAAATAAATATCTTACAAAACACCAAAAAATATCCCTCAAGAGGGGCGGGGCAAATTATGCCTTAAAATATCCCAAATCCGATTGCCTGCACTTGCAGAACTTTTGGTAAGCCAACCATACATTGGCAGGTTTTTAAAGTGAATGATTTGTATTAAATCTTTATAGAGTAAAAAACAAATATCTTACAAAATATCCACTAAGAGGGGCGGGGCAAACTATGTCTTAAAATATTCAAGCATCAGCCTGTTTGCACTTGCAAAACTCTTGATGATTATATTATACATCAACTGGTTCTTAAAGTGAACAATTTTATTACTAGGGTTATATATAACAAGAGATACAAAAAACATCTCTTAAAAACTACAACTAAATAAAGCTCAAGCAAAGGGGGCGGAAAATTATGCCATAAAATGCTCAACCTGGATGTGGTTCTTAAAGTGAACAATTTTATCCACAGGGTTATATATATCAAGAGATGCAAAAAAAACATCTTATAAACTACAACTAAATATATCTCAAGCAAAGGGGGCGGAAAATTATGCCATAAAATGCTCAACCCGGATGCAGTTCCTAAAGTGAACAATTTTATCTCTCGGGTTATATATTACATGAGATGCAAAAACATCTCATAAAACTACAACTAAATAAAGCTCAGACAAAGGAGGTGAAAAACTATGCCATAAAATGCTCACCCCAGATGCAAGTTCCTAAAGTGAACAATTTTATCTCAATGGTTATATTACATGAGATGTGAAAAACCATCTTATGAAATTACAACTAAATATATCCCGAGCAAAGGAGGTGATAACTATACCATAAAATATTAAATCTCAGATTTTCGTACTTGTAGAACTTTTGAAAGGAGATAGCAAAATGAACGCTAAAACGTATGCTTCTACTAACAGACCTACCTGTTGGAGTGAAATTGATTTCGCTTTTGCGGAAAAGTCAGTTAAAAAGCTGCAAAGACGAATTTACGTCGCTTATGTACAAGGCAACACCCGTAAATGGAAAACTTTGACCGAATTCATGTTTCACTCGTTCTATGCAAGAGCCTGTGCTGTCAAGCATGTATGTTCAAGAAAAGGCAAAAAAACAGCAGGTGTAGATAATGTCCTATGGCTGACGGATACTGATAAATTCAATGCAATTTTCAGCTTACGTTTACGAGGATATAAACCACGTCCATTGAAGCGAGTTTATATCAAAAAGCCAAATGGAAAGTATCGAACTCTTGGAATTCCGACTTATAAAGATCGTGCAATGCAAGTTCTTTATAAATTCGCAATAGAGCCAATTACTGAATTACATGCCGATGAACATTCATATGGTTTCCGAAAAGGACGTAGTGTTAAATGTGCAGTGTCAAAGCTAGAGGAGTATTTATCTGAAAATCCTGATTGTGAATATGTGTTGAAATCAGATATAGAATCTTGTTTCGATAACATTAGTCACGAATGGTTATTGGATAATTTTCCAATAAAGCCAGAACTTCTTCGGAAGTTTTTAAAATCAGGATTTATAAAAGATAAATCTTACCATACCTCAAAGAAAGGAATACCGCAAGGTGGCAGTGTATCCAGTTGTTTATGCAATTGGACATTGGATGGTATGGAGGGTGTTTGTCGAGAAAGACTTTATCAATGGAAAGCTTTATGCGGCGTTAGTAACCGCAAAAGCGCCCTTTCGGGCATTGATGTTCCTTTCGGCATAGATGCTGAGCCTTTCGGTGCAGATGTTGCGCCTATTGGTTCTGATGTACGGGGTATTCTTATACGCTATGCTGATGATTTTCTCTTTATTACTAATACACTGTCGACGTTATTACCGAGAGCAGAGTTGCTTCCGAAAATTGATGATTTTCTTTCTACCAGAGGGTTGAAACTCTCAAAAGGAAAAACAGCCCTGTGCAAAGTCACGGATGGATTTGTTTTTCTGGGATGGAGAATCTGTAAACAAAATGGAGAGATAAAATGTTTCCCTGCTCCTAAGGCGATTGAATCGCTGAAGGAAAAGACAAAAGACATTTTATTGGACGAATCTATTTCTAGTGAAAAAGAAAAGATAGGAAAAATTTGCCAAGTGATAAGGGGGTGGCTGTCATTTTACTCACTGGCATCTTATCCGTTCTTTTTAGAAATGGAATTCGACTTCATGGAGTTTATAAGTCAATTTTCAGGAAGACAACAACAGCTCGCGAAAGAAATTCAACAAATATTTTCCGATTGGAGTGAGTGTGTATGAAAAGAATAATGTATATTGACGTTGAAATATGTCCCGTGTGTGGAACGTTAAATAAAGATTTTTTACTGGATGGTAATTACTTTTATCTTTGTCACTGCTGTGGACAGTTTTTTCGTAGCTTTTCTGATGGTAGAGAGCCTATTGTTGGTATTACTTTTTATCCAAAAACTATTCGTTTTAATCGACAGCTAAATGCATTAAGACAAAATTGGTATAAATTACAAGAATTAAAAATAATGAAACATCACGAATATAAATTTTCAAAGAATGACTATGACGAGGTCATTGATTACAGTTCAGACAGGAAAGATGTAAAGCCTAGTCCGAATCCCGAAAATAATTTACTTGAATATTATGATACTGTTTTTAAACGAAAGAGAAAAAACAAAGTGATTTCAGATGGATATATATTACAAGACTAAAAATTTCCAAATGGTATTCACTTTTATGATGATTCAAAAGATGAAGCGGATTATTCAGATTGTCTTTCTCCGTGAGGAAACTTTCTCGAAAAATAAAGGCATCAACAATATGAATTTATTGGAGGTACCGATATGAAACAAGAAATTTCTAAATTCCCATCTTTTAATCACTCTGGGAAAGAACATATAATAAACACATTTACATCTAAGGAATGTGACAAGTCTGCTGAAAATAAAGATGTAAAAAGTAATCTATTTATGGAGGCAAAATTGAAGAACGTGTCACATAAATGTTTAGAAACAGAAGTGAATGGTTTCAAAGTTATATTGGATTTTCCTAAACAAAACAATTGCGAGATGGAAGAAACACAGTTGAAAGAAGTAAAACAAATTATGTTAACGCTTCTAAAGGAACAGACAACACAGAAAATGTAACAGAACTATAAAGAAATACAGATTACTGTACCCTGATATCTAAGGAGGATAATCAAATGAAAAATATGAAAGAAAACACTAAAAAAACAGTAAGAATTTTACTTTGCGCAAATTCAACCTATCAGTCAGAGACAGATGAAACTTTATCTATTCAGCGTGAGCTTATTATAGATGAGGTAAAGAAACATAAAAATTGGATTTTAGACTCAAAAGAATATTTTGTAGAAAATAACGTGGGCTATAAAGATTCAGTAGCCGACAGAAATGTTTTACAGGAAGCTTTGCGTGATGCTGAAAACAGAGAATATGACATTTTAGTGTCAGATAAAGATGACCGACTTGGGAGAAGAATGTTGGAGATTCCAATGAATATTATGTCTTTGAAACGGTTTGGAGTAGATGTGTATACCGTCAAAGATGGACTGCTGACTCCTGACAGTGGAGATGTTATGTGGTTGTTAACGGTAGCCATGCAATATGGAATGGTAGAAAAAGAGATTTAGATATAGAGATGCATGTTCATACAATCCAGAAAATGTAACAGAATTACAACGTAATACAGATGGTCGTATTTCGAAATAGAGGAGGATAATTAAATGAGAAATATGAAAGAAGATACCAAAAAGAGAGTAAGAATTTTACTTCGTGTAAGTTCTGACCAACAGTTGGAAGCAAACGGAGATTTATCTATTCAGCGTAAGCTTGTTGTAGAGGAAGTGACGAAACATGAGGAATGGATTTTAGATTCTAAAGAATATTTTGAGGGAAGTAACAGTGGTTATAAGAATTCAGTAGCTGACAGAGATGTTTTACAAGAAGCTTTACGTGATGCAGAAAATAGAGAATATGATATTCTGTTGGCATATAAAGACGATCGACTTGGGAGAAGAATGTTGGAAATTCCAATGTATATTAAGTCTTTGAAAGAGTTTGGGGTAGATGTTTATACCGTCAAAGATGGACTGTTGACTCCTGCCAATGGAGATGTTATGGAGATGCTTAAGTTAGCCTTTCAATATGGAATGGCAGAAAAAAGTAGTTCTGATACTGGTATGCGAGTAAGGGACACTGCAAAAAAACTTGTGCAACAAGGGAAATTTATGGGCGGTAAAGCTCCTTATGGATATAAACTAGAATATTCGGGAGAATATAGTAAGCATCAGAGGGCGTTGAAGCATTTAGTTATTGTTCCAGAACATGCAGAAGTAGTGAAATATATCTATAAACTTTCATTATATAAAGAGTATGGTTCAGGGAAAATAGCAACAACATTAAATTTAGATAATAGATATAAAAATTTAGCTCCAAATGATGTGTGGAAAAGTGGTACAATTACAAGTATTCTTACTAATCCGATTTATGCTGGATATACTGCATATGGAAGAAGACAACATACTGCTGGTAGATATCGTTCTCTCTCACAAGAGGATTGGATTATTGCTGAAAAGCCAAATGATGAAATTACTATTATTGATCGGGATATGTGGGAAAAAGTTCAAATCAGTCGTCAGAAACGAGGAACAAAGTATCAAAAACAGCCATGGAATGAAACGGCAACTGTTATTTCACGAAATGACGGACAACTGGCTTTGATTGATGTCGCCTATTGTGGTTATTGTGGACGAAAACTGACCAACGGTACAAAGTATGATTACTGGACTATAAAAGGAACTGGGGAACGTAGAAGTTCTCAGAAAAGTATTTATAAGTGCCAAAATGTATGGCAAGGTGTTCCGCATGAAAAAATGAAGCAGATTCGTTCTGATAAAATAGAACCTATCGTATTTAAAAAATTATCTGAGTATGTCGGACGATTACAGGAAGATGAAAATATATTTGAACAGATTTTAGGAAATCAATCTGTTGAAAAGAAACAACAGGAGCAGCTTCTTGTACGTGAAAAAAGAAAGTTACAGGAAATTGAAAAAGATATGAATATTCTAAATGATGCAATTCCAAAAGCAATTACAGGTACATATCCATTGTCGTTGGAAGACCTTGCAAAGAATATTGAAAGGCAAAAAGATAAAGCATCGAAACAGAAAGCTGTTGTTGATGAGGTGGAAACAAATATAAAAAATCTTTCAGTGAGTCAGGAGGATTGGGAAAATTTATATCATAATCTGCCAACGTGGCAAGATATCTTTATGAATGCAGATGTTGCAACAAAACGTGTACTGGTAAATAAACTGATTGAACGGATTGATATCAAAGATGATACAGTTGTAATTCATTTCAAAGTAGATTTAGACCACTTTTGTCCCCAACCCAGAATGACCAATTACGATGGGGTATCGCAATCAAGGTTACGATTTTACCATTACCTCTTCCACTGCATTTGACCATAAATGGATTCCCGAACGGAACATTTATGATTCCATTTCTATCATTGTTGATGAATTATTTGCCGACTATCTTTCCCGCCCAAATGTAAAACAACCAATTCTTACCCAATATTGTGATGGCAGGCAAGTTCAATGTAGCGGTTGGATGACACAATGGGGCTCGAAATCATTAGGCGACCAGGGATATACACCAATTGAAATTCTCCGTTATTATTATGGAGATAACATGTACATCAATACTGCAAAAGCCATTTCTGGTATTCCTGCTTCCTGGCCAGGTTATGACCTGTCTGTAGGTTCTACAGGCGATAAAGTTCGCCAAATGCAAGAGCAGCTCGCCGTAATTGCAAAAGCTTATCCTGCTATTCCTAAAATTGATGCAGATGGAATTTACGGTCCTGCAACAGAAGCTGCTGTACGGAAATTTCAATCTATTTTCGGATTGCCTGTGACAGGTATTGTAGATTATCCCACTTGGTATAAAATCTCTGAAATCTATGTGGGCGTATCAAGAATTGCAGAATTATCCTGACAATTTTTTTACGAGTTCACCCACCGAAAAATAACAGACCACTGAAAATACTTATCAAACTATAAAAAGAGGCAGATCTTTCATAATCCAAGATGTCTTTCCTCATACAACAGTAAAAGTCACTCTTTTCTATCTCATTCTGCCTCTTTTGCATTTTTAATATTAATTTTTTTTACAATCATCATGGTTATCATAATCATCTAAAAAATTATAGACCATATCGTCTTTATGATAGCCGATAATCGTTCTTAAATTTACATTATGAACACTTCTGAAAATGTTCTTCTCGATTAAATCACTTTCTTGTCTGAAAAGTGCAATTAATTCCTTCATCTCATCTCGCTTTGAGCCACGTCCGCCTCCACAGGTTGCACAATTTTCTGTAAAACGGCAGGCACACTGAATAAAATTCAATTGATTATAATCTCTCCAACCAATGATATCCGACTCTTTAATCAAATACATCGGACGAATCAGTTCCATTCCCTCAAAATTCGTACTATGAAGTTTCGGCATCATCGTCTCAATCTTACCACTATACAGCATTCCCATAAGAATTGTCTCGATCACATCATCATAATGATGTCCCAGCGCAATCTTATTACAGCCAAGTTCCTTTGCATGTGAGTATAAATAGCCTCTTCTCATTCTTGCACATAGGTAACAAGGATTCTTATCAATATCCGCTACTGTATCAAAAATATTACTCTCAAATACTGTAAGTGGAATTCCAAGCACTTTTGCATTATCCTGAATAATCTTCCAATTATCTGCATTATATCCTGGATTCATCACAAGAAAGACAAGCTCAAAATTAGCTTTTCCATGCTTTCTAAGCTCTTGAAAAAGCTTCGCCATAAGCATCGAATCTTTTCCTCCTGAAATACAGACCGCAATTTTGTCTCCATCTTTCACTAAATCGTATTCTCGAATTGCTTTTGTAAATTTACACCAGACAGATTTCCGAAACTTTTTAATAATACTTTTTTCAATATCCTTCTGCTTCTGAGCCATCACAGCTTCATCCGCCACAAAACGACCAAGCATCATACGCAGAAATGAACGATATCCACCTTCGATATTGTACGCATCATATCCTGCTTCTTCTAACATATTCACTGTATATGCACTCCACTCTCCTGTATGACAAAGTACATACACCGGCTTTTCGTTCGGGATTTCAGCTCTCCGACTTTCCACTTCTTGCATCGGAATATTAATAGCACCTTCGATTGTTCCTCTTCGATAAGCGTCTTCCGGACGGATATCCAGAATCGTAACCCCTTCCGGAATATTTTTTTCAACTTCTTCTATTGTAATCGTCTTCATATTTCTATTTCCTCTTATCTACGAAATGTTTTTCCATCACAGGATACACAAGCACCGCTCCATTTTTTACCGTCCATTTTTCATGACGAACTGTCCGATAGCCTCTTTTTTCATACATTATTACTGCTGGCATCGTAGCTTCCAAATGCACGGTCTCATATTCCCTTGAAATCGGATCTTCTAAATTCTGTAAAATAAAACTGCCAATCCCATGATTTTGATAATCCGGTCTTACAAAAATACGGGTAATATGATTTCCCTCATAACTACCAACTCCAATCACATGCTCAGCCTCCAGGAAAATATAAATTCTATCCTCTTCCAAATCTCGCTGCAGGTTTTCCAGACATTGCTGCACCCCCAAAAAACGAACAACCTCCTCCGGATAAAATCGCGGATAAATCTCCCGAATCGTATTCTGGATAAGACTATAAATTTCATCCATATAATCAATTGTAGCTTTTGTATATTCCAATTCAACACCTCATACACAATTTCAATTAGTGACAGGTTACTTTGTAGTTGGGGACGGGGGTTTTTCAGAAAAACCCCGTCCCCAACTACAATTAAAAAAATATTCTGGCAATATCATTATACATTACTACTACCATTAAAAGCATCAGTAATGCCATACCTGCCAAATGTACATATCCTTCTTTTTCTGGTGGTATGCGCTTTCTGCTTATTGCTTCGATAAATAGAAATACAAGTCGTCCTCCATCTAAGGCTGGAAGTGGTAATAGATTCATTACGCCCAAGTTAGCCGACAATAATATTCCAATATTTAAGAATTGTGCTATTACTATAAATACACCATAAGACTTGCTTTCATTATATGTTGTGTCTACCATGTTGACAATTCCAACTGGTCCGGATAATTGTTTTACTCCTACCTTACCGGTCACCAACTGTTTCAGGCTTTCAAATGTAGTGCAAACCCAAAATTTCACTTCATATGCACCGTATTGTACAGCTGTCAAAGCGTTTGCTTTTGTATTTCCGCCTCCACTGATTCCAATTCGGTAATAGCCTAACTCTGAATCCATCTTCGGTACTAATGTTGCCGTATGCTTTTCTCCATCATGAAGATAGGTCACTGTTACATTTTCTCCTTGATGGAACTGATTATAATAGGTGATTTCACGAAAGACATTAATTTTCTTGCCACCCATTCGTAAAATGGTATCTCCTGACTGTATTCCTGCTTCTGCTGCTGAATATCCTTCTTCTACACTAGTAATAACCGGTTTATCATATCCAACCATGGCCGTCAGTATTACTGCAAGAAAAAATGCCATTATAAAATTAAATATCGGTCCTGCCGCAATCACAGAAATTCTGCCCCACACTGATTTTTTATTAAAATTTCCTGGTGATTCAGTCTCTTCGTCATCTTCTCCCATAGCGCAAAATCCTCCAATCGGGAGCAGATGTACTGCGTATACAGTTCCTTTATACTCTTTTGAAAATAACGTAGGTCCCATACCAATGGCGAATTCCTGTACATCAATTCCATTTAATTTTGCCAAGGTAAAATGACCAAGTTCATGAAAGAACACAATAAAACTAAATATTAAGATTGCAAATATAATACCCAATCTAACAATTACCTCCTGCTTCTAATACGCTCATAAGTTGCAGCTTCTGTCTCCAGAATCTGTTCAAGCGTAGGGTTTTCAATATTCTTATGTGCTCTCATACAATCCTCTATAATTTCTATAATTTCAAGATACTTAATCTCACGATTCAGGAACATTCCGACTGCCATCTCATTTGCAGCATTGAATACTGTCGGAAGTGATCCACCTGTTCTTCCGGCTTCATAAGCAAGTTTCAGCCCATAAAATGTGTTCATATCTGGTTTTTCAAAATCCAGTTTCCCGATACTCCAAAAATCCAATCGTTCTCCCGGCAGGTATCTTCGCTCCGGATAATAAAGTGCATACTGAATCGGCAATTTCATATCCGGTGTGCCAAGCTGTGCTATAATTGCACCATCCTCATATTCAACCATAGAATGGATCACACTCTGTGGCTGAACAACCACTTGTACTTTATCTACATCCACGCCAAATAACCATTTTGCTTCAATAACTTCAAGTCCTTTATTCACCATTGTTGAAGAATCAATTGTAATCTTACGTCCCATAGCCCAGTTCGGATGTTTCAATGCATCTTCCACCTGGATATTCAGAAGTTCTTCCTGTTTTTTCCCACGGAAAGGACCACCCGAAGCTGTCAGTAGAATCTTATGAAGTGTGTTTTTCTCATTGCCTTGAAGAGATTGAAATATAGCACTATGTTCACTGTCTACCGGCAAAATTGATACACCCTTTTCCTTCGCAAGCGGCATAATAATATGTCCTGCCGTTACCAGCGTTTCTTTATTTGCAAGGGCAATATCCTTTCCTGCTTTAATTGCCTCGACAGTCGGACGAATACCAATCATCCCTACAACAGCTGTCAATAGTATCTCCACCTCGTCAAGAACAGATACTTCAATCAATCCATCCATTCCAGTAACAATTCTGACATTCAGATCCTGTATCTTCGTTCTTAATTCCTCAGCTTTTTTCTCGTCCCAGACAGCCACCAGTTTCGGATGAAATTCACGAATCTGTTCTTCCAGAAGTTCAATATTGCTTCCTGCTGCCAATCCAAGTACTTGAATATCACCATTTTCTCTTACAACTTCTAGTGTCTGTGTTCCTATAGACCCTGTAGAACCCAGTATCGCTAATTTTTTCATATTTATTCTCACCTTCTATTGTATGATTCTTTATTACAAATTTCCTGCAAGTGCAGTCGCAAGATAATAAATAATCGGTGCTGTAAAGATTACACTGTCAAAACGGTCCAAAATACCACCATGACCTGGAATCAGCTTCCCATAATCTTTGATATCATGATTTCTCTTAATTGCTGATGCCGCCAAATCTCCGACCTGTGAAATCATTCCACCAACTCCACAGATAACGGCATATTCAAGAACACCCGCATCTGCACTTCCCCACTGATTCATAGCAAGTGCAAAAACTGCTCCCAGAATTGCTGCTCCCAGAACACCTCCAACTCCACCTTCAATAGATTTTTTAGGACTTAACTTCGGTGCCATCTTATGCTTTCCAATCAGCATACCCACACAGTAAGCGCATGTATCACATCCCCAAGAACTCAGGAAAATAAGCCAAACAACAACTCTGCCATCTTGTAACATACGTGTCTGATAAATGTATGATAACATGACAGCTACATAAAATAATCCAAAAAATACTGTCATGACCTGTTCGGATCTATGATTAGGAAATGTAAATACATAAATAGCCATAACCAATACTAAAAAAACAATTGTCAAAAGTGTCATATACTGAAGGTTTGCAGTATAAAGCAGTGCATAATATGCAATTGCGGCCAGATACCCCGCAAACCCAAGAAGTTTATTCTGAACCCCGACCACTTTATATAATTCAGAAAGCCCGATAAGACTTACCACTGCAAGCAAGCCGAACAGTATATTCCCACCTGTCCCTACTGTTGCAATCAATACGATTACAAGTATAATTCCACTTATAAGCCTTGTCTTAAACATCTTAGTCCTCCTTCACGCCACCATAGCGTCTGTCTCTATAATTATACTGCTCAATTGCCTTTTCCAGTTCCTGTTTTGAAAAATCCGGCCACGGAATATCAGTAAAATAAAATTCTGTATATGCAAGCTGCCATAAAAGATAATTAGAAAGTCTCTGTTCTCCACTTGTACGGATCAGAAGATCTGGATCTGGAATATCATGTGTATCCAGATAAGTTTCAATTCGTGCTTCATCAATTTGCCGCGGTTCAATTTTTCCTTCTTTTACATCCTTTGCAAGTGCGCGAACTGCTCTTGTAATCTCATCACGACTTCCATAATTAATTGCAATCTGGAAATTCAGTCCACCATTTTCACGAGTTGCCTCTTCAAGTTCCTTGATTCTCTTCTGAATATCCTCGTCCAATCTTGTAACATCACCAATAACACGTACCTTCATGTCATTTTTTGCTGCTGTTTTAAGACAAGTCTTCATATAGTTCCTAAGAAGTTTCATAAGTGCATCTACTTCTTCTTTCGGTCTATTCCAGTTTTCTGTAGAAAATGCATACACCGTCAGATACTTTATTCCCATTCTCCATGCTTCTTCACAAATTTTCTCTACATTCTTGCTTCCCTGTGCATGTCCATAATTACGAGGCATTCCTTTCGCCTTTGCCCATCGACCATTTCCATCCAGAATAATCGCAACATGCTGTGGTATATTCATAGTTCTATCCTCCTGCTGACTATACTTGTCTATAATAATTTATAAATATCTTGACTTTTCTTGAAACATCAAAGAAGGACAAACCCTCCTGCATACCTGCCAGGGCTGCCCTCTCCTTTTCATTCCAGACTATACAGTCATAACTTCCTTTGATTTTACTTCAACAGCACTGTCAATTTCTTTGACATACTTATCTGTCAGTTTCTGAAGCTCCTCTTCCAGACTCTTAATCTCATCTTCAGACACATCAGAACCTTTCAGTTTCTTAAATGCATCATTACCATCCCGACGAATGTTACGGATTGCAACTTTAGCTGCCTCACCTTTTTTCTTAACATCCTTTACAAGTTCTTTACGACGTTCCTCAGTAAGTTCCGGGAAAACCAGTCTGACTGCTGTTCCGTCATTTGTTGGATTGATTCCAAGATCAGATACCATAATTGCTTTCTCAATTACTTTCAGCATGTTTTTCTCCCATGGCTGAATCTGAATCATTCTCGGCTCCGGGACTGATACATTGGCCACCTGCTGAATCGGTGTCGGTGTGTTATAATAATCAACCATAATTCTATTCAGAACATTTGGATTCGCACGACCGGCACGAATTGTTCCCATCTCTCCATCAAGATTTTCCAATGTTTTCTGCATCTTTGTATCATATACTTTTAACTGTTCATTCATCTTTCATATCCTCCTTATTATACAGTCACCTTTGTTCCTGTAAATGTTCCACTCATAGTCTCTACAATACTGTTTTTCTCATTCAGACCAAACACCAGCATCGGCATCTTATTCTCAAGACACATGATAGAAGCAGTCAAGTCTACTGCCATAAGCTTCTTATCAATGATTTCCTGAATGCTGATTTCATCGTATTTCTTTGCCTGCGGATTTACTTTCGGATCACTGTCATAAATTCCATCAATTGCTTTTGCAAGAAGCATGGCATCTGCTTCAATCTCAATCGCACGTAATACAGCTCCTGTATCTGTGGAGAAATATGGATGTCCGGTTCCTCCGGCAAAGAAAATGACCTTTCCCTGATTCAATGCTTCCACAGCTTTATCTTTAGAAAATAATGTTGTAAATGCACCGCATACGAACGGAGTAAATACTTCTGTCTCCATTCCCACAAAGCGAAAAATATCTGAAACATAAATACAGTTCATAACCGTTGCAAGCATTCCGATCTGATCTGCCTTTACACGATCAATTGTCTCACTGGTTCTTCCTCTCCAGAAATTGCCTCCGCCTGTTACAATTGCGACCTGAATCCCATCATCAACAAGCTGCTTTACTTGTTTTGCAACTCCAATACATGTTGCTTCATCAAATCCTGTCTTTTTCTCCCCGGCGAGAGCTTCCCCGCTGAGCTTTAACAATACTCTCTTCATAGTTCACTACTCCTTGCGCTACATTTCATACAGATTATCTATATTCCCTGTACTATTTGCTTAGATAATTATATCATAAGCCATTATAAAAAGGAAATACTTTATTATTCTTCTGATTCTGTCTCCGGTTCATTCAAAAACTGACTCTCCACCAGATTCCAGATTTCATCTCTTCCCTGCTTCGTCTGAGATGAGAAAGGAATAATCGTTGTTCCAGGAATCAATTTTAACCCTTCCCGCAATATTTTCATCTGTTTCTGAACCTGACTGCGCTTAATTTTATCTAATTTTGTAGCAATTATAATCGGATGAAATCCCTGTTCAACAATCCATTGATACATGATTTTATCATTTTCTGATGGTGCATGTCTGATATCAATCAAAAGGAATACCGCTTTTAGCTGTGCTGATCCATGCAGATATCGCTCAATCAACTGCCCCCATTTTATTTTTTCTTGTTCTGATACTTTTGCATATCCATATCCAGGCAAATCTACCAGATACATTTCATCATTAATATTGTAATAGTTAATCGTCTGCGTTTTACCTGGAGTTGCGGAAATTCTGGCATAAGATTTTCGATTCATAAGTGCATTGATCAAAGAAGACTTTCCTACATTTGATTTTCCTGCAAATGCAATCTCTGGTTTTGTATTCTTTGGCAGTACGCTTGTAATACCACAAACTGTTTCAAGATTTACATTTTTAATAACCATCTTTTATACCTCCTGATTTTCTGAAATCGCGTATTTCAACACTTCATTCATATGAGACACGCTGATTATTTTCAACCCTTTTGTAATCTCAGCAGACATCTCTTCAATATCTCGTTCATTTTCATTTGGAATCAGAACCATCTGAATTCCGGCATTCTTAGCAGCCAGAAGTTTCTCTTTTAATCCACCGATTGGAAGTACTCTTCCTCGAAGTGTAATTTCACCTGTCATAGCCACATTGGCTTTTACTTTTTTTCCTGTTGCAGCAGAAAAAATTGCTGTTGCCATAGTAATTCCGGCTGACGGGCCATCTTTTGGGACTGCTCCTTCCGGAATATGAATATGTATGTCATGTTCTTTAAAGAATTTTTCATCAATTTTATAATCTGCACTGACAGAACGAATATAACTGATCCCGGCTCTGGCAGATTCTTTCATGACATCACCAAGTTGTCCGGTAAGTAAGATTTCTCCCTCTCCCGGCATCACGTTTACCTCGATTTGAAGCGTATCTCCACCCACACTCGTCCATGCTAATCCGCGTACGATTCCAACTTCATCCTCTTCATTTGCTTTCTGAAACTGATAAATTTCTTTACCTAAATAATGCTCCAGATTTCTCTCCGTAATCCGGATTGTCTCCTTATGGTCTTCCAGTATTTCTCTGGCAGATTTTCTACATATTCCACCAATTTTTCTTTCCAGTTGACGGACTCCAGCCTCTCTTGTGTATACTGTTGCAATTTTATGAAGTGCATTTTTGCTGATTCCAAGTTGTTCTTCACTAAGTCCATGACGCTTCAACTGCTTTGGAATCAAATGCTCCTGGGCAATATGTATTTTTTCATTTTCTGTATAACTATTAATTTCAATAACTTCCATTCGATCTAAAAGCGGTCTCGGAATTGTCTGCAAAGTATTAGCTGTTGTAACAAACAACACCTCTGAAAGATCAAGCGGCACCTCCAGATAATGGTCGCGGAATTTATCATTTTGTTCACTGTCTAATACCTCCAACAATGCAGAAAATGTATCTCCCTTATAATCATTACTGACTTTATCAATTTCATCCAAAAGCATCAGTGGATTTTTCACACCTGCATTTCGAAGAGCAGTCGCAATCCTTCCAGGCATCGCACCTACATATGTCTTTCGATGTCCACGGATCTCAGCCTCATCGCGCACACCACCAAGAGAAATTCTGACATATGGTCTTCCCAGTGCTTCTGCAAGCGATTTTGCAATAGAAGTTTTTCCTGTTCCAGGAGGTCCTGAAAGACAAAGTATAGGAGTTTGTCCTTTACTTGTCAGTATACGGACAGCAAGAAATTCTAAAATTCTATCTTTAACCTTTTCCAATCCATAATGTTCTTCATCGAGCTTTTGTTTTGCAGCTTTAATGTCCAGATTTTCTTCACAAACTTTATTCCAAGGCATTTCAAGCAGAGTTTCAATATATGTTCTTGAAACGCCTGACTCTGCCGGGCTGGCCATTTGACTTTTAAATCTTTTGATTTCTTTTGCCAGTTTTTCTTTCACCTCATCCGGAGCATCTAATTCCTTCGCAGCTTTTTCAAATTCTTCTGCATCAGTCTGAAGTGTATCATCTCCCAGTTCTTCACGGATTAATTTCATCTCTTCCCTGAGAATGTATTCCCTTTGATGTTTATCAACACGTTCTTTTACTTTTTTCTGTAGTTCCTCTTTTACACCAAGAACTCTTATTTCATTTACTACACGTAAAGAAATGTCTTCATATCTTTGAAGAAGATCCTGTTCTTCCAGAACCTTCTGTGCATCTTCATAATCTATTGGAAGATTGGCTGCAATAGTATCAACCATAACACCAAGAGTTTTTATCTCATCAATCATCATAGCAAGTTCTTTTGCAAGCTTTGGATTTTTTCCCATATACTCTCGGAAAAGATCTCTGAGACCACGAACCATCCCCTCTTCGTTAATTGGATTTTCCAGCAGTTCTTTATCCTGTGGTTTACATAAATCTGGCAATATTTTCACAGCTGTCTGAAAATATGGTTCGCTAGATTCAATCCATGAAAGCCCGGCACGCTGTTCTCCTGATACTAGAACTCTTTTCATATTTCCCGGAAGTTTTACAACCTGTTTTATAGTTGCAATACAACCAATTCTATAGAGATCTTCTTCCTGCGGATCTTCTACTTCAATTTTCTTCTGCGTAACAAGAAATATCTTTTGTTCTTTTTTCATTGCCTGTGCAATTGCCTGCACAGATTTTTCACGGCTCACATCAAAATGTGTCACCTGTTCCGGCAAAACTGTAAGTCCACGAAGCGCAACCATCGGTAGACTCATCATCTCATTTTCCATATTAATCTCCTATAATCCAAAATGAGACGGGACAATCTCACTTGTACCCGCCTCTTTTACTATGCACTTTGTGTATTCACAGAAGTGTGTTCACACTCCGGTTTTGCTTTTCCAGCCACCACGTCACCGGTGATCCGGCACGTTTTCAGTGTCTCATCGGACGGTGCGCGATACATAATATCCATCATTGTATTTTCCATGATCGCCCGAAGTCCTCTGGCACCAGTTCTTCTTTTTAATGATATATCTGCAATTTCATCCAACGCAGAATCATCAAATTCAAGCTTTACTCCATCCAGTTCCAGAAGTTTCTGATATTGTTTCACAATCGCATTCTTCGGCTCTGTCAATATGCGAATCAATGCATCTCGGTCCAGCATCTCAAGTGAAACTGTTACCGGTACACGACCGACCAGCTCTGGAATCAACCCAAATTTAACAAGATCCTGTGGCAGAACCTGAGCCAGTAATTTATCTACATCATCTTCATGCTTCTGTGCAATCTCAGCATTAAATCCAATCGACTTCTGATCAATACGCTTTTCAATAATCTTGTCGATTCCTTCAAATGCACCTCCACAGATAAATAAAATATTCGTTGTATCTATCTGAATCAGCTCCTGATGTGGATGCTTTCTACCTCCCTGAGGCGGAACATTTGCAATTGTTCCCTCAACTATCTTAAGAAGTGCCTGTTGAACTCCCTCTCCAGATACATCTCTTGTAATTGACGGGTTCTCAGATTTTCTGGTAATCTTGTCAATCTCATCTAGATAAATAATTCCATATTCTGCACGCTCAACATCACCGTCTGCTGCCTGAATCAATTTTAGAAGAATGTTTTCTACATCTTCTCCTACATAACCAGCTTCCGTAAGTGCGGTCGCATCTGCAATCGCAAATGGAACATTCAGAACTTTTGCAAGTGACTGGGCCAAAAGTGTCTTTCCACATCCAGTTGGTCCAAGCATCAGAATATTACTTTTATTCAACTCAACTCCAAGATCTCTCTGTGCCATAATACGCTTATAGTGATTATAAACCGCAACAGAAAGAACTTTTTTTGCTTCGTCCTGTCCAATTACATATTCATCAAGAAATTTTTTAATCTCCTCCGGTTTCAGAAGATTGATATCTGAATATGGAGTCCAAGGTTCCTCCTCGTTATAAGAAAATTCTTCTTCAATAATCTCAGAGCATACCTCAACACACTCATCACAGATATACGTATCATTCGGTCCTGCAATCAGTTTTCTTACCTGATCCTGTGATTTGTTACAGAACGAGCACCTTACCTGATCATCATTTCTTCCCAATATTCTACACCTCGTTAAAGAATAGGGAACAAAATGTTCCCTATCGTCTTGTAATTACTTCATCTATTAATCCAAATGCTTTGGCTTCTTCAGCAGACATAAAGTTATCTCTGTCAGTCTCACGGCTGATCACCTCAATTGGCTGTCCTGTATTTTCAGCTAAAATACGATTTAATCTCTCGCGAGTCTTCAAAATGTGCTCTGCTGCAATCTGAATCTCTGTCGCCTGTCCCTGAGCTCCACCTGAAGGCTGATGAATCATAATCTCAGAATTTGGAAGGGCAAGTCTCTTTCCTTTTGTACCTCCGGCTAAAAGGAATGATCCCATACTTGCTGCCATACCGATACAAATTGTTTCGATATCACATTTGATGTACTGCATTGTATCATAAATTGCCAGTCCTGCGGATACCGAACCACCCGGACTGTTAATATACAAATGAATATCTTTCTCCGGATCCTCTGCTTCCAAAAACAGGAGCTGTGCAATTGCTACACTTGCAGAAGCATCTGTCACTTCTTCTCCAAAAAATATAATTCTATCCTTTAATAATCTTGAATAGATATCATAGGAGCGCTCTCCTCTGCTTGTCTGTTCAATGACATAAGGTACTAAACTCATACATATGCCTCCCTGTCTGTATTCGATATCTTATTATTTTTCTACAGCGTTCTCAACAAGGAATTCAATTGCTTCCTGAACAGCCATGTCATCTTTCATCTGCTGTCTCTCAGACTCTCCAACAAGTTCTTTCATCTTATCTAAGTCCATATCGTAGGATTTAGCCATCTCAGCTAACTTCTCATCAACTTTCTCATCAGCGATCTCGATGTTCTCAGCTTTTGCAATTGCTTCAAGAACAAGACGTGTCTGAATATTCTTCTCTGCTGAAGGCATCATCTGCTCCATCATCTTATCTGGAGTCATACCTGTAAACTGAGCATACTGCTCCATAGAAAGTCCCTGTGACATAAGATTCTGAGCAAAATTATCCATCTGCTGACGAGCCTGAGTTTTA
Source organism: uncultured Dorea sp. (assembly GCA_934307335.1). Lineage (GTDB taxonomy): Bacteria > Bacillota > Clostridia > Lachnospirales > Lachnospiraceae > Dorea. The sequence continues at coordinate 32,961 of CAKRCL010000002.1, forward strand.
ATCATAAGCTCCGGAATCTCCAGTTCAGCATTCTCAATTGCTTTTGCAATTACCTGATCCTCTTTTTTAGCTTTTCCTTCTTTTGCTTTTTCTTCTTTAATCTTAGCTTTTACATCAGCTTTGTATTCTTCTAATGTATCAAACTCAGATACTTCTGCTGCAAACTCGTCATCAATCTCCGGAAGTTCTTTTTCTTTAATCTCATGAACTGTACATTTAAATACAGCATCTTTTCCCTGAAGGTTCTCTGCATGATACTCCTCTGGGAATGTAACCTTTACTTCTACTTCTTTCTCTGCTTCAACACCAATCAACTGATCCTCAAATCCTGGAATAAATGTACCAGATCCGATTGTAAGAGAATAATTTTCTCCTTTTCCGCCTTCGAAAGCTTCTCCGTCAATAAATCCTTCAAAGTCAAGAACAACTTCATCTCCATCCTGAACCGGGCGTCCTTCTACTGCTACTGTTCTGGCATTCTTTCCTGCCTCTTCCTGAATCTTAGCGTCAACTTCTTTCTGTGTTACGCGTGTAGATACTTTATCTACTTCAAGACCTTTGTAATCTCCAAGAGTTACTTCTGGTCTTGTAGCAACAAGTGCTGTAAAGATGAAAGGTTTACCTTTCTCGATCTGTGTAATATCGATTTCCGGCTGTGACACGATCTGAAGATCACACTCATCATATGCATCTGAGTAAGCCTTTGGAATTAATGCATTCGCTGCATCCTCATAAAATACATCTGCACCATACATCTTTTCAACCATCTGACGTGGAACTTTTCCTTTACGGAATCCTGGCATACTGATTTTATTTTTTTGCTTTTTGTATGCATTCTGAAGTGCTTTTTCTAATTCATCAGCAGAAACTTCGATTGTGAGTTTCGCCATATTTTTTTCTAATTTTTCTACCTGTAAACTCATTTACCCTTTTCCTCCTATTTCTATCCCCCTTGCATGGGTTGTCGCAAAAGGGCTTATTACATTGCATTCACTCAAGAAGTATATCACAAACATTTCCAAATATCCAGTTCGATTTTATGGATATTGCGTTTTTTTATAAGCTTTTCATAAAATATAATAGAATTTCTACTTATATACAATAGATTCCGCTATTTCTAACGCTTTTTCTTCATTAACCAGCACTTCAATCAACTTCAGTGCAAAATCAATGGCTGTTCCTACTCCCTGGCTTGTGATGATATTTTCATCAGTTGCTACTGGTGCACCAGTCAGATAAGCATCCTCTATCTCGCTCTCCATATCCGGATAACAGGTTGCTCTCTTTCCTTTTAAAAGTCCCATATCTGCCAGTATTGTCGGTGCAGCACAAATTGCAGCTACATATCTTCCATCATCATAAGCTTCCTGAACTGCTTTCCTTACATTTTCATCTTCTTTCAGATTCGTTGTTCCCGGCATTCCTCCAGGAAGAACAATCATATCAGATTCTTTAAAATCAATTTCTGAAATCAGATCTTCTGTCTGTACCGGTATTCCATGTGCCCCACGCACTGTATAATCATCTGTAAGTGATACGGTATCCACATACACTTTTGCTCTTCGAAGCAAGTCGACCACGGTCAAGGCTTCTATCTCTTCAAATCCATCTGCTAACAATACAGTTACTTTTTTCATACTGAATTTCATAATGGAGGTCTCCTTTTCTTAATTTTTCTTAGCTTATTTTCTTAATAGTAACACTGTTTACTTTTTGTGTAAACTGAATTATGATTATCTTATGGAGGTACATAAATATGGAAATCGAACGCAAATATCTCATTGATACTCTTCCTGAAAATTATCAGGACTATCCTTACCGCAATATCGAGCAGGCTTATCTGAACACAGAACCTGTTATACGTATTCGAAAAGACAATGACAACTATGAACTCACTTACAAATCAAAAGGACTTATGTCCCGAGAGGAATATAATCTTCCACTAAATGAGTCGGCTTATCTTCATCTGCTCACAAAGATAGATGGACGACTGATAAAGAAAAAACGTTATATGATTCCCCTTGAAGATTCTCTCACGATCGAATTAGATATCTTTGAAGGTGATCTTGCTCCACTTATCCTCGCCGAAGTTGAGTTTTCCGATGAGGCATCCGCTCTTTCTTTTAAACCACCAAAATGGTTTGGAAAAGATGTCACTTTCTCCTCTGAATATCACAATAGTTCACTAAGTTTGAAATAATCTGTTTTTAATAGTTATTTTTCTAAAAAGCAACAATATGTTGCTTTTTATTATTTTGCTACGTTTCGACGCATATTCTCCTATTATTTGAACAAATTGTTATACTACAAGAACACATTTGATTCCATGGAGGATAACATTAATGGCAAATATCCAATTGACCGAAAATCTTCGCATTCTGCGTGAGAGAAGTAATCTTACACAAGAAGATTTTCGTAAACATCTGAATATTTCACGTCAGACCTATTCAAATTATGAACGCGGCACCCGCACTCCTGATTTGGATTTGCTCAAATTAATTGCTGACTTTTATCATATTACCATTGATGAACTATTATTCTGTAATGGCTATAAAATCCCTCTCTATTCTCAAAATTCAAACCGGATTTCCGAGGGTGAGATTCCTTATATTAAATGCAAAAAATCTGATAACATTATCTATCTTACAGATGACGAGTTAAAACTGATTCTTAAACTTCGTTCCGCTTCTGACGATGTCAAGCAGCTTATCAATGGCTTTCTAAACAATATAGATAATACAAATCAACATACAGATTAATCTTTTTTACCAAATATATTTCTTATTAAAACGAAAAGTCATGAACCGTTCAATCAAAATCAGACTACGGATCATGACTTTTTTATATTTTTCTATTCTTCCATCACAAATTCATCATGCACTGCATTCATGGCTTTATCAATGTCTTTTTCTGATACCAGCACAGTAATACGAATTTCCGAAGTAGAAATCATATTAATATTAACTCTGGAATTATATAATGCCTCAAACATTCTGGATGCCACTCCCGGATTACTCATCATTCCTGCACCAACAACTGACAATTTAGCAACATCCTTATTAAAAGTAATATCTTTGATCGTCAGTCTTTCTTTATTCTTATCCAGCACTTCCAGTGCAGGCTCTAAATCATCTGAAGCTACTGTAAAGGAAATGTCTTTTGTTCCCTCGCGTCCTACAGACTGTAAAATAATATCAACATTAATATTATTAGCAGCCAATGTGTCAAATACGCCAAATGCGGTTCCCGGTTTATCCTCTACTCCAATGACCGAAATTCTTGCTGTATTTTTATCTGCTGCAACTCCTGTTACTAACAGTTTTTCCATTCCTGTTCCCTCCCCTACTATGGTTCCTTCCGATGTATTCAGGCTAGATCTGACTACCAGATCTACATTATATTTTTTCGCCATCTCGACTGATCGGTTATGAAGTACTTTAGCTCCCAGACTGGCCAGCTCTAACATCTCATCATAAGTAATAAAATCTAGTTTTTTTGCATTTTTTACCACTCTTGGATCGGCTGTATACACACCATCTACATCTGTATAAATCTCGCATCTGTCAGCGTGAAGTACTGCTGCAAGAGCAACTGCCGTTGTATCAGAACCGCCACGGCCAAGTGTTGTAATATCGTCATATTTATTTACACCCTGAAATCCAGTTACAATCACAATCTTTCTGGAATCCAATTCATGTCTGATACGTTTTGTATCTACACGTTTAAATCTTGCATTGCCATATTTAGATGTTGCATGCATAACGACCTGAAAGGCATTCAATGAAACCGCCGGAACATCCAGTGCCTGCATAGCCATTGCCATCAGAGAAACCGACACCTGTTCACCTGTTGTCAAAAGCATATCAAGCTCTCGCTTCTTTGCATTCGGATTAATTGAATTTGCCAGTTCAATCAGTTCATCTGTTGTATCCCCCATAGCCGAAAGCACAACAACTACGTCATGTCCTGCTTTATAGTCTTCAATGCAGCGTCTAGCCACATTATATATTCGTTCTTTATTAGCAACAGAACTGCCGCCAAATTTTTTAACGATCAGCATATTTTCTCCTCTTTACTTTAATCTTCAATACGAATCATATGAAGAATCTGATCTCCATAACTCTTCGCTCTTGTATCATAATCGCCTTCCATCATAACAGGTGTAACAAATCCGAATTCTTCTTCCAGACCATCCACCTTCACGATTTCAACTTCACCAAAAGAATACCTAATATCCTCTATCTTTTCCTCAACATTTCCTCTCATACGGATGAAGAAACGTCTCTTCATAGATGATTTATCTTCCAGGCAAAGTTTTTCTTCTTTCCACATAGTCATAACATTACGATTCAGATTCTTAGAAGCCTCTACAACATCTGACACAACAGCACTCGCAGTTGGAAGTTTTCCCGCACCGCTTCCATAGAACATCGCATCTCCCAAAACATTACCGTGAACAAAGATTGCATTAAAAACTCCATTCACATTATACAACGGATGTTCTGGATAAAGCATACACGGTGCCACAATTGCACCAAGTCTCTCACCATGCCTTTTACTGGATGCAAGCAATTTAATTGTAGCTCCCATTGTTTTCGCATACTTCATATCTTCCACTGTAATTTTCGTAATTCCTTCACAGTAAATATCTTCAAAATCCACTTGTTGTCCGGAAATTAATGATGATAAGATTGCAATTTTTCTACATGCATCATACCCTTCTACATCTGCCTCCGGGTTGAATTCCGCATACCCTTTTTCCTGTGCTTCTTTTAATACGGAGTCATAGTCTGCCCCTTCATAGAACATCTTTGTCAACATGTAGTTTGTTGTACCATTTAAAATTCCGGTAATTTCTTCAATTTCATCTGCCGTCAATGATGAATTCAATGGTCTGATAATCGGAATTCCGCCTCCGACACTTGCCTCAAATAAAAAGTTAATATTTTTTTCTTTTGCAATAGAAAGAAGCTCTGCACCATGCTTTGCGACAAGTGCTTTGTTAGAAGTAACTACACATTTTCCTGCAAGAAGACTCCTTTTAACAAATGTATAAGCCGGCTCGATTCCACCCATTACTTCCACAACAATCTGAATATCACTATCTGAAACAATCGTCTCAAAATCATGAATCACTTTCTCCTGAATCGGATCTCCCGGAAAATCACGAATATCCAGTACATATTTTACATTCAATGCATCTCCGATTCTCTGGGCAATACGTGCTCCGTTAGTATTGATAACCTCTACAACTCCTGATCCTACTGTACCATAACCCATCACTGCTATATTTATCATACCATTCCTTCCTTTCCATTGCCCGCTGTCTGTTTCAAATAGGCATTTATAAATAAATCAAGATCACCATCCAGAACTGCTGTAACATTGCCATTCTCCACATTTGTCCTATGATCTTTCACCAACGTATACGGTTGCATAACATAAGAACGAATTTGGTTTCCAAATCCGATATCTTTCACTTCTCCTCGAATATCTGATACTTTTTCAGCCTGTTCTTGTTCCTGCAAAAGCTTTAACTTTGCTTTCAACATCTGCATTGCTTTTTCTTTATTGTGATGCTGTGACCTTTCATTCTGACACTGCACCACGATTCCAGTCGGCAAATGTGTAATTCGAATAGCTGAAGATGTCTTATTAACATGCTGTCCACCGGCTCCACTTGCACGATAAGTATCAATTTTCAAATCATCGTCCGAAATATCAATATCTATTTCTTCTTCTATATCCGGCACCACATCACAAGACGCAAAAGAAGTCTGTCTCTTTCCTGCAGAATTAAAAGGCGAAATTCTCACCAGTCTGTGTACACCCTTTTCGGATTTCAGATATCCGTATGCATTTTCTCCAACTACTTCAAATGTAATATTTTTAATTCCTGTAATATCTCCATCCAAATAATCCAGCACCTGAACTGAAAACCCTTTTGTAGCAAACCATCTGGTATACATGCGGTATAACATATTCACCCAGTCACATGCCTCCGTACCACCAGTTCCTGCATGTAAAGTCATAATTGCATTACAAGAGTCATATTCTCCTGACAGCAATGTCTGAATTCTCAACTTTTCATAGTCTTTTTCAAATGCATCAATATCCCGTTCTATCTCCTTTACCATTGACCGGTCTTCCTCTTCATCAGCCATTTCGATCAAGGTACATATATCATCATATTCCGAATACAGTGCATGAATGACTTTCAAATGTTCCTGAAGATCTTTCAGTTCTTTCATAATCTTCTGCGATTCTTCCGGAGCATCCCAGAATCCCGGTTCTTCGATTTTACGCTCCAGTTCTTCTACTCTGTTCTCTTTACCTGAAATGTCAAAGTGAATCCCTCATTTCGGCAAGAGGTTCTTCATAAGAGTTCATAACTCCTTTATACTGTTCCAGTTCTATCACGCTGCCTCACCTCTTTCTATACTTAAATTACTCTTTAAAAGACTTCTCTCCCGTCGCTTTTGCAACGGGAGATTCTTCCCTTGATTATTTATTCTTTCCACAACACTGCTTGTACTTTTTACCACTTCCACACGGGCATGGATCATTCGGGTAAATCTTCTTATTCTCACGCTTTTTAGGCTCACGAAGTGCTGTATCGTCTTTATTAGTTCCAGTTACTTTTGCTACCTGCTCACGTTCTGCCTTTTGTTCGATTCTCACGTGCATCAGAGTTCTTACTGTTGTTTCCGTGATAGCCTGTGTCATCTCTCCGAACATATCATATCCGAGCATCTTATATTCTACCTTTGGATCACGGTTACCATATGCCTGTAATCCAATACCCTGACGGAGTTGATCCATATCATCAATATGATCCATCCATTTTGCATCAATAACTTTTAAAAGTACAACTCGCTCCAGTTCACGGATATGCTCCGGCTCCGGGAATTCTGCCTCTTTTGCTTCGTATGCTTTTGCTGCGCGCTCTTTCAACAGATGCTTCAGCTCTTTCTGTCCCATACCTTTGACATCATCTGGTGTCACTGGTTTCATCGGTATAGTTCCCCCGATTACACGATTCAATTCGATCAAATCCCAATCCTCATAATCCTGATCGGCAGAGATTTCTGTATCTACTGTATTCTCAATATAATCGTTGATCATATGGAAGATTGAATCACGCATATTCTCACCATCAAGTACACGTCTTCTCTCTTCATAAATAATCTCTCTTTGCTCATTCATAACCTGATCATATTCTAGCAAATTCTTACGAATAGCAAAGTTGTTGCTCTCGATTTTCTGCTGAGCTTTCTCGATTGCACTGGAAAGCATCTTGTGTTCGATCTGCTCGCCTTCCTCAACTCCCATTGCCTCAAACACCTGCATCAGTCTTTCAGATCCAAACAATCTCATCAGATCATCTTCCAAAGAAATGTAAAATCTGGATTCTCCCGGATCTCCCTGACGACCGGAACGGCCTCGCAACTGATTATCAATACGTCTGGACTCATGACGCTCTGTACCAATAATCTTAAGACCGCCTGCTTCTCTTGATTCATCATCTAATTTAATATCGGTACCACGACCAGCCATGTTTGTCGCAATCGTTACTGCATCATGGATACCTGCCTGTGCTACGATCTCAGCCTCAAGTTCATGATACTTCGCATTCAACACATTATGTTTGATTCCTCTTCTTCTAAGCATGCCACTTAAAAGTTCAGAAGTTTCAATTGTAATTGTACCAACCAGTACCGGCTGATGTTTTGCATGAGCTTTTTCAATCTCATCACAAACTGCATTGAACTTTTCTTTCTTTGTCTTATATACAACGTCTTCCAGATCTTTTCTCGCAACTGGCCGATTCGTCGGGATTTCAATGACATCCATTCCATAAATCTCACGGAACTCTTTTTCTTCGGTAAGGGCAGTACCGGTCATACCGGCTTTCTTTTCAAATTTATTAAATAAATTCTGGAATGTAATGGTTGCCAGCGTCTTGCTCTCTCTTTTAACCTTTACATGTTCTTTTGCTTCAATCGCCTGATGAAGTCCGTCGGAATAACGACGTCCCGGCATAATACGTCCTGTAAATTCGTCTACGATCAGAACTTCATCATCTTTTACAACATAATCCTGATCCCGGAACATCAGATTATGTGCTCGAAGTGCAAGAATAATATTATGCTGGATCTCCAGATTCTCCGGATCAGCAAGGTTTTCAATATGGAAGAACTTTTCAACCTTCTTCACACCATCTTCTGTAAGGTTGATATTCTTCTCTTTTTCATTAACAATAAAGTCCCCTGTCTCTTCAATATCTTCGCCCATGATAGCATTCATCTTACTGAATTCGCCACTGGCTTCTCCTTTTTCCAACTGACGAGCCAGAATATCACATGCCTCATAAAGCTTTGTTGATTTATCACTCTGACCGGAAATAATCAAAGGTGTTCTTGCTTCATCAATCAATACAGAGTCAACCTCATCAATGATTGCATACTTCAATCCCCTCTGAACAAGCTGCTCTTTGTAAATTACCATGTTATCTCTCAGATAATCAAATCCAAGTTCATTATTCGTTACATAAGTAATATCACAATTATACGCAGCACGTCTTTCATCATTATCCATGCTGTTCAATACGACACCAACTGTCAATCCAAGAAATTCATGCACCTGTCCCATCCACTCAGCATCACGCTTTGCCAGATAGTCATTGACTGTTACAATGTGTACACCTTCACCTGTCAATGCATTCAAATATGCCGGAAGTGTAGATACCAATGTCTTACCTTCACCAGTCTTCATCTCAGAAATACGTCCCTGATGAAGAATAATTCCTCCGATCAACTGCACTCTATAATGCTTCATTCCGAGAGTTCTTCCGGCAGCTTCTCGTACAACTGCAAAAGCCTCCGGGAGAATATCATCCAATGTTTCTCCCTCTTTCAGTCGGCTTTTAAATTCCTGTGTCTTATTCTTAAGCTCTTCGTCGGAAAGCTGCTCCATCTGGGGCCCCAACGCTTCAATCTCATCTACAATGGGATAGATACGCTTCAACTCATTCTCACTATGTGTTCCAAATATTTTTTGCAGTAAACCCATATCTATATACTACTCCTTGTCCGTAAAATTACTCAGTCTCCATTTTATCACTATCAAAGCTTCAATTCAACCAATTTAGAAAGTGTTTTCAAACTGTTCACATTATATTTCTTTTATCTTTTCATAAGGAAGTACTCCGCCAAAAAGATCCAGGGCACTGCCTATTGTAAAATCTACTTTTCCATTCGTTTTTTTTCTAAAATTTTCAATATCCGAAAGACTTGCAATACCACCTGCATAGGTAACCGGGATCTTATCAAATCTTCCGAGAAGTTCTGCAAGTTCTTCATCAATTCCAGCTGCTTTTCCTTCTACATCCACACCATGTACAAGATATTCATCACAATAATCTGCAATTTCATTAAGAACCGCTCCTGTGAGTTTTACATCCGTAAACTTCTGCCAACGATCTGTAACAATATAATATCCGTCTTCTTTTTTTCTACAACTCAAATCAATAACGATTTTTTCTTTTCCCAGCACAGCTTTTAATCTTTCCATATTTTTCCAGTTTATTTTTCCATCTTGAAAGATATAAGAAGTGACGATCACATGACTTGCCCCTGCATCCAGAAATTCTTCGGCATTCTGATCATTGATACCTCCGCCGACCTGAAGTCCTCCCGGATAAGTACGAAGTGCAAGCATCGCCTGTGCCTTTGTCTGTTCATAATAATCAGATGCTTGAGGATTTAACAATATCACATGGCCGCCTTTCAGTCCGTCCTTTTTATACAAATCTGCATAATAATCTGCATCTTTCGATGCAGTAAAATTTTCCCTGGCCTGATTACCTTGATCCGTTAAACTTCCTCCGACAATTTGTTTTACTTTTCCATTATGTATATCAATACACGGTCTGAAATGCATGACATAACTCCTTTCTTGTATTCAAAAGAGACGACTCTGGTCTTCCAGAAAGCATAAGTAAAACTCCTAGCTTAGAGAAGATGCAGCCGCCGTCTCTTTTCATCACTATATAACTGTTATTTTTTCTTCTTATCGGTCACTTACATTATCTTTATCAGTTGTCACATCATCCACACCATCTTTTATATCGTCGCCGATCTTATCCATGGCACTGTCGCCTTTTTCTGTATCATTCGTACCATTATCATTTACCACATCATTCTGACCAGCACCATTGTCATCCGCATTACCTGCACAGGCTGTAACGGACGTCATAATACCAACACACATCATGAGTAATAATATTTTTTTCAACTGTTTCATAATCCATCTCCTTTTTCATATAGAATTCATTCTGCAAATGCTTCACTTGCTGCTAGTAATATCTGCATTTTCCAATTTTTCTATACCTTTCAGAGATTAATATTATTTACAATCTTTCAGCAATGCGACCACTTCTATAAGCTTCCAGCAAAAATTCGAGATCATGAATCTGCTCTACGAGTTCTTTTCCAACATCTGTATCAGCCACCGATTGGCGTTTTGCAACAATTTCTGTCACAATCGTATCCGAATGAATATCTGTTTCTTTCTCAATTGCTGATTCTTTTGATTCAAATGGTTCATGTGCACTCAAGATCATACCGTAAGAATTATAAATCAATGTATATCCTGCAATTCCGGTCTGCTTCTGATATGCCCTTGAGAATCCTCCATCAATGACAAATACTTTACCATTACATTTCACCGGAGTTTCTCCATTCTTTGATTTCACCGGAACATGTCCGTTAATAATATGGCTGAAAGAATGTTCCAGTCCAAATTCTTTCAAAATCTTATCAACTATTTTATCATTTTCTAAAAATGCATAATAAGGATTCTTCTTTTCGGTGTGAGTTTCTTTTTCTGCGAGAAAATATCGTTCAAAAGTTGCCATTTTATCTTTTCCAAACAACGGCGAATTTTCGCTGAGCCAGATATACCACATCATATCTCGTCCACGCTTACGCTCTTTTTCATCAATTGCATAAAATCCCTTTCTCACATAGCTTTCCAGGACTTCATATAAAGCTTTCCCTTTATAATTTTTTCCATATATCCTTACAGATTTGAAACTTCCATCTTCGTTAAGAGGAATACATCCATGATATAAAAGGTTATTGTTATACACTTTATGCAATCCACCCTTGCTTAATAAGAAATGCATATGACTCTGCAATTTTTCGCAATTCACAAATGCCTGTGTCAGTCTATCCAACACTTCCTCTTCTTCTTCCGTTAATGCATATGGACGTTTCGGATCGATTGTCGGAAAATTCTTATCCAATAATTCATAAGTTTTTCCATCTAATTCAATCATTCCATTCTCATAATCAATCAGATGCAATAGATTTCTTCTTTCTAGTTTAAACCCCGGATTCTTCTTAATAATCTGACCTTCAATTTTAAACTGAATAATTGAAATTGCTTTATGCATTTTCATATTCAACATCGTTTCACTTGGATCATAATCCGGGTCATCTTTCAAATCAAAACAAGTGCATGGATCATCTCGATATGTCTTCAATGCAAATGTTGCAAGTGGCAGAAGATTGATTCCATATCCATCCTCAAGGATTTCCAAGTTCGCATATCTGGCACAAATACGGACAACATTCGCAACGCAGCCTTTCTGTCCCGCTGCCGCTCCCATCCAAAGTACATCGTGGTTCCCCCACTGTATATCAATAGAATGATAATTCATTAATTTATCCATAATAATATGTGGTCCTGGACCTCTGTCATAAATATCCCCCACAATATGAAGATGATCCACTGTAAGTCTTTGTATCAACTCACTAAGTGCCACAATAAATTCCTCGGAACGCTTAATTCGGATAATCGTATCCACAATTGCATTGTAATAGGATTCTTTATCCAAAACATCCGCTTTTTCTGTAATCAATTCTTCGATTACATACGCAAATTCTGCCGGAAGAGCTTTTCGAACCTTCGACCTTGAATACTTACTCGATGTCCTTTTACATATTTCAATCAGACGGTACAGTGTAATCTTGTACCAGTCTTCCATATTCTCTTCCTTTTTCTTAACGAGTTCCATCTTCTCTCTCGGATAATAAATAAGAGTAGCAAGGGTCTTCTTATCCTTACTACTCATAGTATTCCCGAAGACTTCGTCAATTTTTCTACGAACTGCTCCCGAACCATTCTTAAGTACATGGGAAAATGCTTCATATTCCCCATGAATGTCTGTAAGAAAATGTTCCGTACCTTTCGGCAGATTCAAAATTGCCTGTAAGTTGATAATCTCTGTTGATGCCTTCGCAATGGTCGGATACAGTTGAGAAAGTCTCTCTAAATAACGTGATTCTAATTCTTTCATAACCTCTCCTCGAAATCTATACATACTATTTTAATACTACATCTGACATATCATATCTTCCGACAGATTTACCAGCCAGGAATTTTGCAGCCTCAACTGCACCTTTTCCAAATACAGTTCTGGAATATGCGGTGTGTTTAAATTCAATAACTTCATCCACACCTGCAAAAAGTACTTCATGTTCCCCTACAATCGTACCTGCACGAACTGCTGATATGCCAAGTTCTTTTTTGTCACGTTTCTTTCTCACCTGACTTCTGTCATATACATATTCATATTGATTCTCTACTGCCTCGTTAATGGAATCTGCCAGAGCAATCGCAGTTCCACTTGGCGCATCCAGTTTCTGATTGTGGTGCTTTTCTACAATCTCAATATCATATCCTGCAGGTGATAATACTTTTGTTGCTTCCTTTAAAAGCTGCATCAGAAGATTGATTCCCAGCGACATATTTGCCGAACGAAGTACTGCCACTTTTTCAGATGCCTCTTCTACTTTCTGAAGCTGTTCCTCTGAAAGTCCTGTCGTACATAAAACAACCGGAATCTGATTTTTCACACTGTACTCCAAAAGTTCATCTACTGCTTTTGCATTCGAAAAATCAATGATAACATCTGCTTCCAGATTACAGTCTCCAATGTTCTTAAATACCGGGTAATCATTCGGGGCCTCTGTATAAGCGTCAACTCCCGCAACAATTTCCACTTCTGTGTCTTCCTTTACAAGACCGGTAATCGCTCTTCCCATCTTGCCATTGCAGCCATGCATGATTGCACGTACCATAATGTCCGTTCCTCCTTAATATATAATATCTCTTTACATGATAGAAAAGGATATCACCCGGATACCCTTTTATCTATTTCTCATTGCTTAGACGCTTCTTACACCAAAGCAACACCAAAATCTTTCATAGCCTGCGCAAGCATCTTCTCATGTTCAGGTGAAAGCTCAGTTAATGGCATACGAAGCGGTCCACAATCTTTTCCCATAAGTGCCATAGCCTTCTTTACAGGAATCGGATTTACTTCGCAGAATAATTTTTCAATAAGCGGAATCGCTTTCAACTGAAGTTCAAGACTTCCTTTTAAATCTCCCTCAAAGAACTTCTCACAGATATCATGAGTCTCTTTCGGTGCCACATTAGAAAGTACGGAAATAACTCCTTTTGCTCCCAGTGAAAGTAATGGAACAATCTGGTCATCATTTCCTGAATATAAATCAATATTTCCATCTGTCAGAGACATAATCTTTGCAACCTGTGAAATATTTCCAGATGCTTCTTTTACACCTACAATATTATCCACATTCTTTACAAGCTCTGCTACAGTTGCCGGCTCGATATTACATCCGGTTCTGCTCGCAACGCTATACATAATAATCGGTGCTTTTGCTTCTTTTGCAACTGCAGTGTAATGTGCGATCAGACCTGACTGCGTTGCTTTATTGTAATATGGTGTTACAATAAGCAATCCATCTGCACCGTAATCAGCTGCTTCTTTAGACATATCGATTGCTGTGCGTGTACAATTAGATCCTGTACCTGCAACTACCGGAATTCTTCCTTTTACTCTGTCAATCGCAAACTTCACACATTGCATATGTTCTTCTTCTGTCATTGTGGCAGACTCACCGGTGGTACCACAAATAACGATACAATCCGTTCCACTATTGCATTGATAATCAAGCAATTCATCTAACTTATCATAATTAATACTTCTTTGTTCATCATCATTAAATGGCGTGACAATTGCCACTCCTGCTCCTGTAAAAATAGCCATTATAATCCTCCTGACTTTTCATGATTCTAAATTATCTGTCATGATTCATTATTAATTGAAATTTTAGCATCATTATCAGTGGATGTCAATGAAAGAGTAAACTTCTGAACAAGTTACAGACAACCCTAAATTTTACACTTCAACACATTCTAATTTACTCACAGATACTTCATAAGCAGTCCGTTCTTCTGTCAAAGTTTCCGATAACTTCTTTATATAAGTACGACTCTGTATTCTTCCTATAATCTGCACATGCTCTCCAACTTCAAAGGCTGAGGCATATCTCGCATTTCTTCCCCAACAGATGCATGGTATGTAATCCGATTTTCCATATGGTCTGTTCACTGCCAAAAGCAAATCTGCGATTTCTCTTCCAAGCGGTGTTTTCCTGTAGACCGGTAATTTACATATATAACCGTCCAGAAAAATGTTGTTAGTCTTTGCTCCATCAAGTTCTTCGTCTACAAACTCCACTTCTCTTACAAACACAGATAATACAAGCCGGTTTTTTTGTTCCTCATGCCTGTTATAAGACCGGAATTGTCCATTCACCATAATATACTCTCCCGTATAATCTTTGGTTACATCAATCAGACGCTCCGATATCATAATCGGAATCCGGTCCTCTGAATTACTAAGACGCTTTACTTTCACATCTACCATATAAAATCCTTCACCAAATACTTCGTGGCTAAATGTGAAATCTGAAGCAATCTCCCCCATAATCGTCACCTGGTTATTTTCGATAATCTTATCTGACATAATTTTACATTCTCCTTCCTCTAAAACGTATTTCATATGGTCTTTAATAATTTATGCACCAGGTACATAATTTAGAACAACTTTTTTATACTCTTGTAAAATCTCAAAAATGTGGTAGACTATTAAAGTTGTATATATTAAATTTAGAAATGTTCACAAGTTAAGAATCAGAGAAAAGGATGTTATAATAATGAAAACAAAACGCGAAGATGTACGTAATATAGCAATCATCGCCCATGTTGACCACGGTAAAACAACACTGGTAGATGAATTATTAAAGCAAAGCGGTGTATTCCGCGAGAATCAGGCCGTCGAAGAACGCGTCATGGATTCTAATGATATCGAAAGAGAACGTGGAATTACAATTCTTTCAAAAAATACTGCTGTTACTTATAACGGTGTTAAAATTAATATTATCGACACACCGGGACATGCTGACTTTGGTGGCGAAGTGGAACGTGTTCTTAAGATGGTCAATGGTGTAATCCTTGTAGTCGATGCATTTGAAGGAGCTATGCCGCAGACAAAATTTGTTCTTAGAAAAGCAATGGAACTGAAACTTCCAGTTATTGTATGTATCAACAAAATTGACCGTCCGGAAGCAAGGGCCGAATCTGTTATCGATGAAGTTCTGGAGCTTCTCATTGACCTGGGTGCATCTGATGAACAGCTTGACTGTCCATTTGTATACGCATCTGCCAAAGCCGGAGTTGCCGCTTTGGAACTGTCGGACGATATGAAAGATATGAAGCCATTATTTGATACAATCTTAGATTACATTCCAGCACCGGAAGGCGATCCAGAAGCTCCAACTCAAGTACTGATCAGCACTATTGATTATAATGAATATGTCGGACGTATTGGTGTTGGTAAAGTAGACAACGGAACAATTGCAGTCAATCAGGACATGGTTGTAGTCAACCATCATGACCCGGACAAGCAAAAGAAAGTTAAAATCAGCAAGCTCTATGAGTTTGATGGTCTAAAAAAAGTAGAAGTAAAAGAAGCAACCATCGGATCTATCGTAGCAATTTCAGGTATTTCCGACATCTCTATCGGAGATACTCTCTGCTCTCCTGAAAACCCGGTTGCAATACCGTTCCAAAAAATATCTGAGCCAACAATTGCTATGGACTTCATGGTAAATGACAGTCCATTTGCCGGACAGGAAGGTAAATTCGTAACTTCCCGTCATCTGCGTGATCGTTTAATGCGCGAGCTTAACACGGATGTAAGTCTCCGTGTAGAAGATACTGAGAATATGGATTCTTTCAAGGTCTCCGGACGTGGCGAACTTCATCTTTCTGTCCTTATTGAAAACATGAGACGTGAAGGATATGAATTTGCAGTCAGCAAAGCAGAGGTTCTGTATAAAAAAGATGAAAAAGGCAAACTCTTAGAGCCTATGGAGATTGCATACATTGATGTTCCAGACGAATTTACCGGTGTTGTTATTGAAAAACTGAGCCAGCGTAAAGGTGAACTTCAGACTATGGGAGCCGGCAATGGCGGTTATACTCGTCTTGAATTCCGTATTCCTTCTCGTGGACTCATCGGATATCGCGGTGATTTCATGACCGATACAAAGGGAAATGGAATCATGAATACAGCATTTGACGGCTATGCACCATATAAAGGTGATATCCAATATCGTAAACAGGGTTCTTTGATCGCATTTGAGACCGGAGAGTCTGTAACTTACGGACTTTATATTGCCCAGGAGCGTGGACAGTTATTCATTGGAGCAGGTGAAAAAGTTTACTCCGGTATGGTCATCGGACAGAATGCAAAGACAGATGATATTGAGATTAATGTCTGCAAGACAAAACATCTTACAAATACTCGTTCTTCCAGTGCAGATGAGGCTCTCCGCCTGACACCTCCGAGAGTATTAAGTCTGGAGCAGGCAATCGATTTCATCGACACAGATGAGCTTCTGGAAGTTACACCTGACAATTTAAGAATCCGCAAGAAAATTCTGGATCCTAAGATGAGAAAAAGAAGCAACCTGAAATAAGGAAATAATAAAATACTATTCAAGATTTGAAGCTGTCCGTATGCATTTTTTGTTACGGACAGTTGTTCTTTTTTGAATCTAATACTAAATTCCCAAGGAGACAAAAACATATGAAAGAATCTATATCTATATTTTTAAAACGGCTGTCTGATATTCTTGAATTTGTTATTTCATTTATATTGACCGCTGGCATTATCTTATTGTGTCTGCGTGTAGTCGGTGCGATTTACAAAATTCCAGACTTAAATGTCTGGCCTAATTACGAAGATCTTCTGGAAACTTGCTTCAATCTGATCATCGGTGTCGAGCTTATTAAAATGATGTACTCTCACTCCCCACAGACAGTCTTCGAAGTTCTCTTATTTGCAATTGCAAGACAAATCATCATCGACCATTCTTCCATCTGGAGCAGTCTTGTCGGTGTCTGCGCAATTGCCGTATTATTTGCCACACGCAAATTCCTATTCTGTAATTTCGATGCTGCTGACAAATACATCTTCCGCGCATCTGCAAAAGCAAGAAATATTGCCAGACTTCTTTCCATCGACCTTCCATATTCCGAAAACGATACGCTGGAAGAAGTGATGCTTGCCCAGTTAAAAAAAGAAAATATAAATGACGACATCGGAGCCTGTGTTTTCTTCAAAAGCTACGGTCTACGCATCGCAAAAAAATCTGATGGAAAAATTTCAAGAATTGAAGTAATACGTGCTATACATTAACAACAAAACGTGTTATACTATATCTATCAGATAGATTACCGTTCTGGCCACCAACTGTCAGATATTAACGTCTGAAAAAACGTAGCAAAGGAGTTGGACAATATGAAATTCATTATTATTGGAAAGAACATTGACGTAACACCAGGATTAAAAGAGGCTGTAGAAAACAAATTAGGAAAATTACAGCGCTACTTTACACCGGAAACAGAGATTCATGTAGCACTCAGCGTACAGAAAGAGCATCAGAAAATTGAAGTAACAATCCCTGTAAAAGGCAACATCATCCGTTCCGAACAGGAAAGTGACGATATGTACGTATCTATTGATCTGGTAGAAGAAGTCATCGAGCGTCAGCTCAGAAAATATAAGAACAAATTAGTTGCACGTAATCAGGAAGGTAATAACTTCAGCAAAACCCTCTTCGAGACAGAAGAACCTATCGAAGATGGCGAAGTAAAAATTGTCCGCACAAAGAAATTCGGAATCAAACCAATGTATCCGGAAGATGCATGTGTACAGATGGAATTACTTGGACATAACTTCTTCGTATTCTTCAATGCAGAGAATGAAGAAGTCAACGTAGTATATAAGAGAAAAGATGGATCTTTTGGATTAATCGAACCAGAATTCTCATAAAGCAACAAGCAAGATAGGAAAATATAAAATAGAGTCAGGAAAGTGTTTACATTTTCCTGGCTCTGTTTTTATTTTTCTATATGGCGACTGCCATGGCCGAGAGGCTGCGTAGCGGAACCTTTACTCTTATTCCACTACCTGCGGTTCACCGTCAATCTCAGCGAACCAGCATTCATCGCCTTCCTCCATCTGTGCTCTTCCATTCGTTCCTTCCGTAATCTCAGCTTCTACACTCTTCACCTCACCCAAAGGCAAGAGAACACTCAATTCTACATTTTCCGTATAAATACTGTCTAACAATTTAATTCCCCTCTGCCCGAGAATGTACTGCACTTTTCCAAGTCCATTATAATCTGTCTTAATATTTAGTTTAATTCCCCGGATTCTGGTTATAATTACAGATGCACGAAGTCCTGCCTGTGTTGACGAAGAATAAGCGCGTACCAGCCCTCCGGTTCCCAGAAGTGTACCTCCAAAATAGCGAGTTACAACAACTACTACATTGCGTACTTCCTCTCCAAGAAGTACATCCAGCATCGGTTTTCCTGCTGTGCCACCAGGTTCACCATCATCACTGCATCTGGCAAGTTGTCCCCGCTCTCCAATCACATATGCATAACAATTATGTCTGGCATCCCAATACTTTTTTTTCATTGTCTCAATAAACGCCAGCGCTTCTTCCTCACTCTCTACTGGAGCAGTCGCAGCAATAAATCTGGATTTCTTTTCTACAATTTCATCCTGGCCACCTTTATACATAACTTTGTATTGTTCTATCATATTTAAATAACTCCCTCATCTTGCAATCAATATCTGGTATTTTTGAAGTAATCTTTTACTTCCCACCACATTACTATATCAAACTTCTTAAGATTTTCCATAGAAAATATGAAGTTTTCATTTTTTTCTTTATTTCAAATAGCAAATTTGCTATAATGACCTGGTATAAAGGAGGCAATACGCATGAATTATGGTAAGAAAAAAGCCGCAAAGCGCCAAAAGCAGATTACGTCAAAATCTGCCATGCAAGGGAAGCGCGTAGGAGTACGATTACTAAAAGCCTTTCTTCTTTGCATTCTAGTGGTCGCAATTGCCGGAGTTGCCGGTGGCGGTCTATTTGTAAAAAAAATTATTGACAATTCTCCGGATATTACACCTGATGATGTAAAACCAAAAGGCTTTACAACACTGGTATACGCCGATGATGGTTCAACTGAGATCGAACGCTTTGTAGCCGCCGGTTCTAATCGAGTCTACAAGACAATTGACGAAATTCCGAAAGATCTGCAATATGCATTTGTTGCCATCGAGGACGAGCGTTTCTATGACCATAACGGTATTGACATCAAAGGTATTATTCGTGCCGGAGTATCGGTTCTTTCCGGTGGTTCTCAAGGAGCCAGTACACTGACCCAGCAATTAATCAAAAATAATGTTTTTCCAAACTTTGTAAATGAAAAGACATTTTATGATAAATTACAGCGAAAACTTCAGGAGCAATACCTGGCTGTTTCTGTCGAAAAACAGATGAGCAAAGATGAAATTATGGAAGCTTATCTAAATACGATCAACTTAGGACAGAACTGTCTGGGCGTTCAGTCAGCTGCAAAACGATATTTTAATAAGGATGTGTCTGAGCTTACACTTTCTGAGTGCGCAGTAATTGCCGGAATTACACAAAGCCCCGGTAAACTGAACCCGATTACAAACCCTCAGAAAAACCAGAAACGTCGCGATAAAGTATTAAAAAATATGTTAAAGCAGGGCTATATCGATCAGGCTGAATACGATGAGGCTCTGGCGGACGATGTGTATGCCAGAATCCAGTCTGTAAATCAAACTCAGGTTGATTCTTCCAGTGCATACAGTTATTTTGTAGACGCACTTGCTGACCAAGTTATGTCTGATCTTCAGGAGCAATGCGGATTTACCGAAACTCAGGCATACAATGCCGTATACAGCGGTGGTCTCAGCATTTACTCCACCCAAAATCAATCACTACAACAGATTTGTGATGAAGAGGCTAATGACGATTCTAACTATCCTTCCAATATTGAGTATGGTCTGGATTACGCATTGACTGTAACAAGAGCTGATGGAAGCACAGAGAATTACTCTTCCGGTCATATAAAAAAATATGTGAAAGAAACTTACAATAAAAGCCAGGGACTTTTATATAAAAGCGAAGATGCTGCCCGTGCAATGATTGAAGAATGGAAAGCCACAATTGCACAAGAAGGTGATACTTATAATGAAGTAATTAATATTTCACCACAGCCACAGGCATCTATCACATTGATGGATCAGTATACCGGACAAATCAAAGCTATGGTAGGAGGCCGTGGTGCTAAGACAACCAGTCTTGGATTGAATCGTGCTTACAAGGGCTCTAAAAGACAGCCTGGATCTACTTTTAAACCTCTTGCTGCTTATGCACCGGCACTCGATTTAAATGAAATGACACTTGCTTCTGTAATCGATGATAAGAACTATGATGTCGGACATGGTAAAGTTATAAAAGGAAGCAAAGGTGATGTATCTATGCGTACAGCCATTGCTCTTTCCTTAAACTCCTGCGCAGTACAGACGAGTGATCTTGTCACACAGGATGTCGGTATGGAATACTGTGAGAAGTTAGGCATCAGCACTCTGGTAACGAATAAAGTTGTAAATGGTGAAGTCTACAATGATAATTCCAAGACACTTGCACTTGGTGGTATCACAGATGGTGTTTACAATTATGAACTTTGTAGTGCTTATGCTGCAATTGCCAATAACGGAGTTTATAACAAACCGACACTCTATACAAAAGTTTTAGATCATGACGGAAATGTTCTTTTAGATGGAACCGGTGAAAGCCATCAGGCAATCAAAGACAGTACTGCTGGTCTTCTTACAAGTGCACTTCAGACAGTTGTAGAATCAGGTACTGGTAAATCTTGCCAGTTAGACAATATGCCTGTTGCCGGAAAGACCGGAACAACAACTTCTAACAAGGACTTATGGTTTGTAGGATATACACCATATTACACATGTGCTGTATGGGGTGGTTATGATGACAATAAAGAATGTAACTCTGATACAAAATTCCGCTTCCGTATCTGGAAAGGAATCATGAGCAGAGTTCATCAAAACCTTGAAACAAAGGATTTTGTAATGCCAAGTTCTGTTGAGAAGGCATCTGTCTGCACAATAACCGGATATCTTGCAACCTCCAGTTGCCCAAGTGTAACTGAATATTTTGCAAAAGACGGACTGCCGACCCAGAGTTGTCCAGGTCATAGACATTCGTATGATGAGGATGATGAGGATTCCGATAACAATAAAGGAACTTCTGACACAACTGATACCGGAAATAACGGTGGTACTACCGGTGGTGAAACTGGTGGTGGTACTACCGGCGGTGAAACCGGTGGCGGTACTACCGGTGGTGAAACTGGTGGCGGTACTACCGGTGGCGATGCCACAGATGGACAATAATTTATTTTAATACATCGCAAAAGGAGGATGAAAAATGCATCCTCCTTTTGTAATCGCAAATATTCAATCACATAATATTTGATCCTGCTATATTTGATTATCTAAAAGCAATTTCGCTGCTCCACATATTCCTGCATCATTACCAATACTTGCAATTGTAAATTTCACTTCTTTATTAGCAAAAAATGCTGATTTCTGATAGTATTTCTGCACATATGGAATCAAGATTTCTCCTGCCTTAGACACACCTCCACCAATTACAAAGAGATTAGGATCTAAAACAACAGCTACAGTTGCCAATCCTTTTGCAAGATATTCTCCAAACTTCTCAACAATTTCTTCTGCTACCTCGTCTCCTCCTTTCAAAGCATCAAAAACCTCTTTTGCATCTATCTGTTCCAAATCCTTTTCACGAAGCACACTGACCTTCTCATCAGCTCTCAAGCGCTCTCTTGCAAGCCTCGCAATTCCAGTTGCGGAAGCATATTGCTCTAGACAACCTTTTTTGCCACAGCCACAGACTCTTTCTTCCGAATCATTTACACAAATATGACCAATCTCTGCTCCCGCTCCATGTGCACCGATCAAAGGCTTTCCCTCTATAATGGCTCCACCACCTACTCCTGTTCCAAGAGTAACCATGATCATATTCTTTTCTCCATGGCCTGCGCCTTTCCACATCTCACCTAACGCTGCCACATTTGCATCATTTCCTATTGCAACCTTCCATCCCGTCAACTCCTGAAGTTCTCTTTTTACTTCTTTATATCCCCATCCAAGATTGGCTGTCTTTTCTACAATTCCTTCTGAATTAACCGGTGCAGGAATTCCCATTCCTACTCCTATCACTTCATCAGGCACAATTCCTTTTTCTTGTATCTTAGCTTTCAGAGATTTTACAATATCCGGAAGAATTGCCTCTCCTTTATTTTCTGTTCTTGTAACAATCTCCCATTTATCAACAAGTTCTCCACCTTCTGTAAAAAGACCAAGCTTTACAGTTGTTCCCCCTACATCCGCTCCAAAACAATATTTCATTTTCTATTACTCCTACTCTTCTATTATTTTATTATTTTATTATTTTCTTGTAAGATTACGCTGCACTCTTTGGTACAGTTCCTGTGCTGCATTGTATCCCATAGATTTTTGTCTGTGATTAATTGCAGCCGTCTCTACTATAATAGCCAGATTACGTCCCGGGCGTATCGGGAGATTATGGCACACTACTTTATTTCCAAGAAATTCTGTATACTTCTCATCCAGCCCCAGACGGTCATATTCACGTTCTTTATTCCATTCTTCCAATGTAATAACAAGATCAATGTTCTTTGTCTCACGTACGCTCTGCACACCAAACAATGTCTTGACATCTACAATTCTGATTCCTCGAAGCTCAATAAAATGTCTGGTAATATCCGGAGCAGTTCCTACAAGTGTCTCATCACTGACTTTTCGAATCTCAACAACATCATCGCTGACAAGTCTGTGACCTCTTTTGATCAGCTCCAGAGCAGCCTCACTCTTTCCAATGCCACTCTCTCCCATAATAAGGACTCCTACACCATATACATCCACAAGAACTCCATGGATAGAAATACACGGTGCAAGCTGAACATTCAGCCATCGTATAATCTCTGCCATAAATGAAGAAGTAGGTGCTTCTGTAGAAAAAACCGGAATATTGGCTTCTGTCGCTTTCTTTAAAAGCATCTCATCAGCTTTTAAATCTCTACAAAATACAAGACACGGAATCTTATAAGAAAGTAATGTATCATAAATCACTTCTTTCTTTTTTTCATCCAAAGTTGTCAGATAACTATATTCTACATATCCAATAACCTGTACACGTTCCGAATCAAATCGTTCAAAAAATCCCGTCAATTGCAACGCAGGACGATTGATATCCGGAACCTCCACGACCTTATCCGTTAATTCTACATCCGGCGTCAGATTTTTAAGGTTCATCTTCTCGACGACTCGCTTCATTTCAACTACATTATTTCGCATATATGTCTCTCCTTCCAGGCATAATATTCTCTCAATACGAAAATTATATCATATCAGTGAAAAAATTTGTACACATCATTAGCGGATTTTTCATTCATAGAAGGCAAGCTTTTTAATTCTTCTACAGAAGCATTTTTTATAGCTTCTATATTTTCAAAATGTTTCATCAAATCTTTTCTTCTTGCAGGTCCAACACCTGGTATATCGTCCAAAATGGAATGTACCTGCCCCTGACTACGCAATTGTCTGTGAAAAGTAATTGCAAATCGATGTGCCTCATCTTGAATTCTTGTAATCAATCGGAACGCCTCCGAGTTTCGATCAATTGGGATTTCTTCATTATGATAATAAAGTCCTCGTGTTCTATGATGATCATCTTTAACCATACCACATACCGGTATATCCAAATCTAACTTTTCCATGACTTCCAGTGCAATATTAACCTGACCTTTTCCACCGTCCATTAGAATCAAATCCGGAAAAGCTGTGAATCCTCCCAATTGTTTTCCCTCTTCTTGTTCTCTTAACCCATGGCTGAAACGTCTCGTCAAAACTTCATTCATACTGGCATAATCATTTGCCCCTTTTACACCTTTTATCTTGAATTTGCGGTAATCATTCCGCTTCGGTTTTCCTTTTTCATAAACAACCATAGAGCCGACAGATTCAAATCCATTTGTGTTAGAAATATCATATGCCTCCATACGATTCAACCCGGACAATCCCAGAAGGTTTTGAAGTTCTTTTACCGCTCCTATTGTCCTTCCCTCTTCTCTCTTTATGCGTTCCTTGTCCTTTGTAAGTACTAAACGAGCATTCTTTTGAGCTAATTCTACCAGTTTTTCTTTCGTTCCTTTTTTGGGTACAACAAGGTGTACTCTATGCTCTCTTTTTCTTGATAGCCACTCTTCAATAATCTCATGGTCCGGAATTTCCTCCGGGAGCATGATCTGTGCCGGAATATATGGTGTCCCGGCATAAAACTGTTTTATAAAACTTGACAAAATCTCTGCCTTTGTCTCCTGATCTACCAGTTTTAAGTAAAAATGATCGCGTCCAATCAATCTGCCACTGCGAATGAAAAACACTTGAACTACCGCATCTTCCAAATCCTTGGAGACTGCAACAATATCTCTGTCATCTCCTGCAGTATCTGTTATCTTTTGTTTCTGTGCAATTTTTTGTACACTATTTATTAATTCTCTATATTCAATTGCACGTTCAAATTCCAATGCTTCAGATGCTTCTTCCATCTGTTTTTTTAAACTCTCCAGAATCGGATCATAATTCCCACTTAAAAAATGTAAGACTTCATCCACCGATTTTCGATACTCTTCCTGCGATATATAACCCTGGCAAGGTGCCTTACACTGATGGATATGGTAATTCAGACACGGGCGTTCTTTGCCAATATCTTTCGGAAGTTGTCTATTACAACTCCTTATATAATAAAGTTTTCGCACTAGCTCAATCGTATCTTTTACCGCTCCTGCACTTGTATAAGGTCCAAAATATTTTGCTTTATCCTTCACTACCCGCCTTGCAAGCATGACCCTTGGAAACGGTTCTTGTACAGTCACTTTAATAAATGGGTATGCTTTATCATCCATCAACATAGTATTGTATTTCGGTCTGTGCTCTTTAATCAAATTACACTCCAAGACCAATGCTTCCAATTCTGAGTCCGTCACAATATACTCAAATCTTGAAATATGTGTCACCATCTGTTCAATTTTTGCCCCTTTATTGCGACTGCTCTGAAAATATTGTCTTACTCGATTCTTCAAACTGACAGCTTTTCCGACATATATAATCTTGTCAGTCTCGTCATGCATAAGATAAACTCCTGGTTTCCCCGGAAGTTTCTTTAACTCTTCCTGAATATCAAACATTTTCTCACTCCTCTTCCAAGTGCCTAATCGAAAATACCGTTTTCCGAAAAATGAATCCTCATCCATTCGAAAAACGGTACTATTATTAATTAATTTTCTGTATGATTCTCACTATCGCTGTCTTTTGAAGCTTCCAAAACAGTTCCCGAAGCTACGGTTTCCGAAGCTTCTTCCTCAATTCCTTCAACCTCATGGAAAATTTTCATAAATTCTTTTCCGGTAATCGTTTCTTTCTCAATCAGAAATGCTGCAATCTTATCCAAAGATTCTCTATGCTCTGAAAGAAGTCTCTTTGCTTCTTCATAAGCTTCTTTCAACATCTTCATAACTTCATGGTCAATCTCAGAAGCTGTCTCCTGTCCGCAGTTCATGACCGGACGTCCATCCAAATATCTGTTCTGAACAGATTCGAGACCGATCAGACCAAATTTCTCACTCATACCGTATTGTGTGATCATCGCTCTGGCAACACTGGTCGCCTTTTCAATATCATTGGAAGCTCCCGTCGTGACTGTATCAAATACAATCTCCTCTGCTGCACGTCCACCAAGCATACCAACCAGCATCGCCTGCAGTTCTTTCTTAGTATTCAAAAACTTCTCTTCTTCCGGAGTCTGCATAACATATCCAAGCGCTCCCATCGTACGTGGTACAATAGTAATTTTCTGGACTGGCTCTGAATCCTTCTGAAGGGCACTGACAAGTGCATGACCCACCTCATGATAAGAAACGATTTTTCTCTCCTCCTGATTCATAACGCGGTCTTTCTTCTCTTTACCAACCAGTACTACTTCAACTGCCTCAAACAAATCTGCCTGAGAAACAGCATTTCTTCCATTCTTAACTGCATTAATTGCCGCTTCATTAATCATATTCGCAAGATCCGATCCCACAGCTCCGGATGTTGCAAGTGCAATTGCTTCCAAATCAACTGTCTCATCCATTCTTACATCTTTTGAATGAACTTTCAATACATCTATACGCCCCTTAAGATCCGGACGTTCAACAACAATACGACGATCAAATCTTCCTGGTCTTAAAAGTGCCGGATCTAATATCTCCGGACGGTTTGTTGCCGCCAAAAGTACAAGACCTTTATTACTTTCAAATCCATCCATCTCGGCCAACAGCTGATTCAAAGTCTGTTCACGCTCATCATTACCACCCATTTGTGTGTCACGGCTCTTACCAATTGCATCAATCTCATCAATAAAGATAATGCAAGGTGTCATCTGCTGTGCCTGCTTGAACAAATCTCTTACTCTGGATGCTCCAACACCGACATACATCTCGACAAATGCAGAACCACTCAATGAAAAGAATGGTACTTTTGCTTCTCCAGCTACTGCTTTTGCCAGGAGCGTCTTACCTGTTCCCGGAGGGCCTACAAGAAGTACTCCTTTCGGAAGCTTCGCTCCCACACTTGTATATTTTCCAGGATTATGCAGGAAATCCACTACTTCCTGTAAAGATTCCTTTGCTTCATCCTGACCTGCCACATCCTTAAACGTAACACCAGTCTGCTTCTCTACATACATCTTTGCATTACTCTTCCCAATGCCCATGACACCACCGCCTCTGGACATCTTGCGCGTCATCCACACGATCAATGCAATAAACACTACAAGTGGAATGATATTAAAAGCATACTGTGCAACAATTGCAGACGTTGTATCTGGTACTTCCTGCTCAAAATCAATCTTTGCTTTCTCCAGTCTCTCCACAAGCTGGTCATCATTCATACGACCGGTATAATATTCTTTATTTACCTTATCGCCACTTTCTTTCTTAGCTGTTATGAGAATACGGTCACTCTTAATCTCTACTTTCTCAACCCGTTTCTCTTCAATCATTCTCAAAAACTTGTTATAAGTAATCTCCTGATCACTATCCACACCTTGGAACTGGTACATCGCAAATACCAGAAGTGCTGTCAACATTGTAATCAATATGACAAATGAAAATCCCTGTCTATTGTTATTTTTCTTATTTTTGTTATTATTATCTCTATTTCCGTTCTGGTTGTCCATCTTTCTCCTCCTGTATCACTCTCCATTATACGGACAGCCTTGTTAGAAATCAATAAAAACATTATGAAAAGATTGTAAACTGACCATAATGTGTAGTATACTTTTTCTGTGGTTTTTCATGCTTGAAAATTTTTGGAGATTTTAAAGTTTTCAGGTATCTTATGATAGAACTCAAATATAATTAAGAGGACAAGAGAGGATTTTATTAATGATGAAAATTGGTTTTGACAATGACAAGTACTTACAGATGCAGTCTGCTCATATCAAAGAGCGTATCCGTCAGTTCGACAACAAGCTTTATTTGGAATTTGGCGGAAAACTATTTGATGATTATCATGCTTCCCGTGTACTTCCTGGCTTTCAGCCTGACAGTAAACTGCGTATGTTAGACAAGCTCTCTGACCAGGCCGAGATCATTATCGTAATCAGTGCTGAAGATATTGAACGTAATAAGATCCGTGGAGATCTGGGAATCACCTATGATTCTGACGTACTTCGCCTTATGAATATTTATCAGGAAAGAGGTCTTTATGTCGGAAGTGTTGTTATCACAAAGTACAGCAACCAAGAAAGTGCTTCCTTATTTAAAACACGTTTGGAAAAAATGGGAATTCGTGTCTATTGTCATTATATGATTGCCGGATACCCGACAAATATTCCGGTCATCGTAAGCGAAAATGGCTATGGTAAGAATGACTACATCGAAACTTCCAGACCTTTGGTCGTAGTGACTGCACCTGGTCCAGGAAGCGGAAAGATGGCAGTCTGCCTTTCCCAGCTTTATCATGAACTGGAACGCGGTGTACGCGCCGGATATGCAAAATTCGAAACATTTCCTATTTGGAATATTCCACTGAAACACCCGGTCAATCTGGCATACGAAGCTGCAACTGCTGATTTGAACGATGTAAATATGATTGATCCATTCCATCTGGAGGCTTATGGCGAAACAACAGTCAATTACAACCGTGATGTTGAGATTTTCCCGGTATTAAATGCTATCTTTGAGCGCATTTACGGAAAAAGCCCTTACAAATCACCAACCGATATGGGCGTTAATATGGCTGGAAACTGTATCTGCGATGACGAAGCATGCCGCGAAGCTTCCAAACAGGAAATACTGCGCAGATATTATGAATCCCTGCGCCGCCTTCTACTTGGACAATG
This sequence comes from uncultured Dorea sp., assembly GCA_934307335.1. Lineage (GTDB taxonomy): Bacteria > Bacillota > Clostridia > Lachnospirales > Lachnospiraceae > Dorea. Next base: position 61,817 of record CAKRCL010000002.1, read on the forward strand.
TTCGGACAACGAAGTATATACAATAGAAATGCTCATGAATCAGGCAGGCATCACCATCCACGACCGCAAAGTCGTAGACGCTGCCTTGGAATATGAAAAGAAAACAAACGGTCCTGCCGCTGCCATTGAACTCCACGATGGACGTATCATAACCGGTAAAACGTCCAAACTTCTTGGTGCGACCGCAGCTATGCTTCTCAATGCACTGAAAGAACTGGCCGGCATCGAACATTCCTGCCATGTTATTTCACCGGAAGCGATTGAACCAATTCAGACTTTAAAAACCAGATACCTTGGAAGTAAGAACCCTCGCCTTCATACAGATGAGGTGCTGATTGCACTTTCCGTAAGTGCCGCTTCCAATCCACTTGCTCGAGAAGCTCTGGAACAGCTTCCAAAACTTGCAGGTTGTCAGGCACATACTTCTGTTATGGTAAGCTCTGTAGACATCAAACAGTTAAAACGCCTTTCTATTCAAGCAACCTACGAAGCAAAATATGAAAAAAGGGATTAAAAAACTCTGTATTTTTTATTTTAAAAGGTGTATAATTTTAAAGTATTTTTTTGAGATATGTTTTTGGGGGACATGCTTGAAGAGATTTTCATTCTAAGGAGGACATTATGGCAGTAAAATACGTATTTGTTACAGGCGGTGTCGTATCAGGACTTGGAAAAGGCATCACTGCTGCATCTCTTGGTCGTTTGCTGAAAGCTCGCGGCTACACGGTAACGATGCAGAAATTTGACCCTTATATCAATATTGATCCAGGTACTATGAACCCGGTACAGCACGGTGAAGTATTCGTAACTGATGACGGAACCGAGACAGACCTTGACCTCGGTCACTATGAACGTTTTATCGATGAAAGTCTCGGTAAAAATTCCAACGTCACAACCGGGAAAGTCTACTGGTCGGTACTTCAAAAAGAACGTCGAGGAGATTTCGGTGGAGGAACTGTACAAGTTATTCCTCATATCACCAACGAGATTAAATCCCGTTTCTATCGCAACCCTGCTGCTGAAGACACAGAAGTTGCAATTATTGAAGTTGGCGGAACTGTTGGAGATATTGAAAGCCAACCATTTTTAGAGGCCATTCGTCAATTTCAACATGAAAAAGGACATGACAATGTAATTTTAATTCATGTTACATTAATTCCTTACCTGAAAGCATCTCAAGAGATGAAAACAAAACCAACACAAGCTAGTGTAAAAGAACTGCAGGGCATGGGAATTCAACCGGATATCCTTGTATGTCGTTCTGAATATCCACTGGGAACAGGGATTAAAGATAAACTTGCTCTGTTTTGTAATGTTCCTGCAAATCATGTATTGCAGAATCTGGACGTTGAATATTTATATGAAGCTCCACTTGCAATGGAAGAAGAACATCTAGCCCAGGTAGTATGCGAATGCTTACACTTAAATTGTCCGGAACCAGATTTAAAAGACTGGAAAGAGATGGTGAACTATCTGCGAAATCCAAACACAGAAGTAACCGTTGCACTTGTCGGAAAATACACACAACTTCATGATGCTTATATCAGTGTTGTAGAAGCACTCAAACATGGCGGAATCTTTAGTCGTGCAACTGTAAATATTAAATGGGTTGATTCTGAACTGGTAACTGCAGATAATGTTGATGAAATTCTTGGCGATGTCAGCGGAATTCTTGTTCCAGGTGGTTTTGGTAATCGTGGAATTGACGGTATGCTTGAAGCAATCAAATATGCTCGCACACACAATATCCCATTCCTGGGGCTTTGCCTTGGAATGCAGTTATCCATCGTTGAATTTGCAAGAGACGTCATTGGATATAATGATGCTCACAGCGCTGAATTAGATCCAGATACTACACATCCGGTCATCCATATCATGCCAGAACAAATTGATGTAGAAAATATCGGTGGAACATTAAGACTTGGCTCTTACCCGTGTATTTTAAATAAAGACTCCAAAGCATATAAGCTTTACGGATCTGAGGAAATTCAGGAACGCCACCGTCATCGTTATGAGGTGAATAATGATTACCGTGATGTACTGACTCAAAATGGTATGCTATTGTCCGGACTATCTCCAGATGGGCGTATTGTAGAAATGGTCGAGATTCCAGAACATCCTTGGTTTATTGCAACTCAGGCTCATCCTGAATTAAAATCCCGTCCAAACAGACCACATCCTTTATTCCGTGGGTTTATAGAAGCTTCTTTAGAATATCAAAAAGAGCATCATTAAAATAATATCTATATAAAAAACAGGTGGAATAAAATCCACCTGTTTTTTAATCGAAAATAATATTTATTTTATCTCTACCTGATTCTGTGCGGCTACCAAATGTGCGGCACCATATTTTTCACGTAGTTTTGGTTTTTCAATCTTTCCTGTCGGGTTTCTTGGAACCTTCGCGAAAATCAACTTACGAGGACGCTTATATCTAGGAAGTTTTTTACAAAATTCATCAATCTCCTCTTCTGTGCAATTTTCACCCGGTTTTAATTCAATGATTGCCGCTGAGATTTCTCCAAGTCTATGATCCGGAAGTCCGATAACCGCAACATCCAAAATCTTGTTATTCGTACGCAAGAAATCTTCAATCTGTACCGGATAAATATTCTCACCACCACTGATGATAACATCTTTCTTACGGTCTACCAGATAAATAAATCCATCCTCATCTTCCATAGCCATATCACCTGTATATAACCATCCATCATGCAAGACTTCAGCTGTTGCTTTTTCATCTTTATAATAACAGGTCATGACACCCGGCCCTTTGACCGCAAGCTCTCCAGTCTCACCACGAGTTACTGTATCACCATTTTCATCGATAATCTTTGTCTCCCATCCAAATCCTGCCTTACCAATTGCACCGACCTTCTCAATATTATCTAATCCAAGGTGTACACAGCCTGGTCCAATTGATTCACTCAATCCATAATTTGTATCATACTTATGATTCGGGAAATATTCTTTCCAATGGTGAATCAGACTTGGTGGTACCGGCTGCGCACCAATATGCATTAATCTCCACTGTTCCAAGTCATAATCCTTCAAATCCACATCACCATTATCAATAGCTAATAACAAATCTTGAGCCCACGGTACCAGAAGCCATACAATTGTACATTTTTCCTCGGAAACTGCACGAAGAATTGTCTTTGGATTCGTTCCTTTCAAAAGAACAGCTTTACCACCGGTCAAAAGACTTCCGAACCAATGCATCTTTGCTCCTGTATGATAAAGAGGCGGAATGCAAAGAAACACATCATCTTTTGTCTGTCCATGATGATTCTGCTCCACTCTCGCTGCATGCATCAACGATTCATGATTATGTAAAATAGCTTTCGGAAAACCAGTTGTTCCTGATGAGAAATAAATCGCTGCATCATCCTCATCTACAATATCAATCTTTGGAGACTGACTGGAACAATTCGCTGTGTGTGCTGTATAATCCTCTGCAAATCCAGGGCATCCATCTCCGACAAAATACAACAATCTTCCTCTTCCGATATCGTCTGCAATCTCCTCTACACGACCTATAAACTCAGGTCCAAATACAAGAATATCTACATCTGCCAGTCCTACACAATACTTAATTTCATCTGCAGAATAACGAAAATTCAAAGGGACTGCAAGTGCTCCTGTCTTCAAAATCCCAAAATAAATCGGAAGCCACTCCAGACAATTCATCAATAATATTCCGACTTTGTCACCTTTCTGGACTCCACGCTCCAAAAGCAAATTTGCAAATCGATTCGCCTTTTCATTAAATACATTCCATGTAATCTCACGTCTGTAATAAGGTGCACGAGATGGCTCGATCAAGTCAAATTCCTTCCAGGTACTTCTCTTTGTCTCTGGCATCTCTGGATTAATCTCCACCAGACAGACATCGTCACCATATAATCGGCAATTCTTCTCCAAAATATCCGTAATAGGCATCGCTAATCTTCCCCTTTCCAGCTCAAAGTTCCATTTTGGGTCGACAATTTCAAGCATAATTTCTTTAGAGCTTCGACGCTTTAACGCTTTTACCTAATAAAGCATATCATATCGGATTTTTCTCAAATTGTCAATGCTTCCAGACTAATCTTCTATACAATTTCAGCTTCAGAACTTTCCTCATAATATTTAATCAATGCCTGCGTTCCCAAGTCTCCATACCCTTCTGCTTCCAGAATCTCATAATTTGCAAGTGCCTGACTGAGCACATCTAAATTTAACTCAGACTGATTTGCCTCAATCAGTGCAATCTTCATATCTTTGATAAAATGCTTCATAAAAAATCCTGGTGCAAAATCTTCATGTAGAATTTTTTCTCCAAAGAAATCTAACTGCTTACTTCCTGCTGCTCCAGTTGCTACAGATTTCAATACAGTCTCACAATCAAGCCCCTTTGCTTTCGCATAACTCAGTGCCTCGCAAAGCCCCGACATTGTCCCTGCAATCATAATCTGATTTACCATCTTTGCATGCTGTCCACAGCCAGCACTACCCTGATAATTAATATTGGTACCCATAGCTTCAAATAGCGGCATACAAGCCTCATAATCCTCTTTCTCTCCACCAACCAAAATGGATAATGTACCCGCCTTTGCCCCGGTATCGCCTCCTGTTACAGGCGCATCTATTACATGGAATCCCTTTTTCGTTCCTTCTTCATAAATCTTCTTAGAAAGCATAGGACTGGTTGTTGTCATATCAATCAAATACATTCCTTCTGATGCCTGATCCATAATATTACCTTCATCAAAATATACTTCTTCTACATCTTGCGGAAATCCAACCATAGTAATCACTGCTTCACTTACTTTTACACAATCTCCAATTGTCTCATGGAAAATAGCACCTTCCTCTATTACATCATCAACCTTACTCTTTGTTCTGGCATAGATATGCAATTCAAATCCTGCCTTCATAAGATTTCTCACCATAGATTTCCCCATGATTCCAACCCCGATAAATCCAATTTTTTTCATGTCTTTTCTCCTGTTCTTTTTTAATAAATATATTTCTTTTAGAATACGCCCTAAGCCATACAAAGTCAATTCTCTTCACATATCTGTGATTCCACGAATATATTATATAACATAGAAATTCTTCCATGGAGGCTTATATGAAAAAGCGTATTTCTGCACTTGTTTTACTTCTAACTATATCTGTCACTTCTCTCGTCGCATGTACCTTACCAAAAGAAACCATATCAGATACAACCAACACAGAAAAAAATGCTTTAAAAGATAAAAAAACTTTAGTACCCGTAACACTCAACGAAGTCGCACATTCCATCTTTTATGCACCAATGTATGTTGCTATTGAAGAGGGATATTTTTCAGAAAATGGAATTGATTTGACTCTTATTACCGGATTTGGAGCAGATAAAACCATGACCGCTGTCATTTCTGGAAATGCAGATATCGGATTCATGGGTTCCGAAGCTTCTATCTATACTTATAATGAAGGTGCCAATGATTATGTTATAAACTTTGCCCAGCTTACCCAAAGGGCTGGAAACTTTCTCATTGCACGAGAAAAAATGCCCGATTTTAAATGGGCAGATTTGAAAACACAAAAAGTTCTTGGCGGTCGAAAAGGTGGCATGCCCGAAATGGTATTTGAATATATTTTAAAGCAAAATGGAATGGATCCGACAAAAGATCTGACTATAGACCAAAGTATTGATTTTGGCTCTACAGGTGCCGCTTTTGCAGAAGGGAATGGTGATTTCACTATTGAATTCGAACCAAGTGCAACAACCCTTGAAAAAGAAAATAAGGGATATGTTGTAGCTTCTCTCGGCACAGACAGCGGATATGTTCCTTACACTGCATTTTCAGCAAAGAAAAGTTATATAGAAAAAAATTCAGATGTAATTCAAAAATTTACAGACGCCTTGCAAAAAGGAATGAATTATGTACAAAATCATACACCTGAAGAAATTGCCAAAATAATAGAGCCGCAATTCAAAGAGACTGACTTAAAGACAATCGAAACTATTGTAAGTCGTTATTATAAACAGGATACTTGGAAAGATAATTTGATATTTGAAGAAAAAAGTTTTGAACTCTTACAGGATATTTTAGAAAGTGCAGATGAACTGACCGACCGTGCTCCATACGAAAATTTAGTAATAACAAAATTTGCAGAAAATGCAATAAAATAAATCTTGTAAATACTATTCAATTTTAAATTTTTCACTTTTAGCTCGATAATTACAGCAAATTACCGGGCTAAAAGTGAGAAATGGAACACCGTTTTCCATTTTTTCATATTGCACAATTTTTTCTCGCTTTTTTCATTGTTTTCGTATATAATAAACACTATGGTTATGTTTAAGCGTGCTTAGCTTAATTATACTAGGAGGGGTTTTATGCAACAAAAAGAGCGTAAACAAATGTATCGGCAACAAACTATGAGTTATTTTATCAATGCAGCACTTGAAATTATCGAAGAAGAAGGTATAGACAGCCTATCCATCCGTAAAACAGCTGAAAAAGCTGGATATAATAGTGCAACTTTATATCATTATTTTTCAGATTTTGAAGAACTGAGAATTTTCACAGCTATGAAATATCTAGATCAATATGCCAAGGATTTACCATCTTATTTAAGACAAGCCAATCGACCACTTGAAAAATATTTAAAAGTCTGGGAGTGTTTTTGCCTTCATTCTTTTTCATATCCTGATATTTTCTGGCTGTTATTTTTCAAACACGCAGACACAAACTGGGATTTTTCCTATTATTTTCATGCATACTATGACATTTTTCCAGAAAGTTGGAGCGAAGAAACTTCCACTTACAAATCTATGCTCTCTTCTTCTAACTTTTCTGAACGCGAATTTTTATCTTTAACTGATTCCTTAAGCAAAGAACAAATCACTCTTCCAAAGTCGGATATTTATAATTTAGCAACTATGAATATTATGCTTTATCGAGGTATGTTAGAAACACTGCGTGAGGATTCTGAGTATCTTAAAGTTGAAGAAGCAACTGCGACCACACTTTCATTTATTCGCAGAGCACTAGCTTCTTATGGTATCCATTTAGACTAATATCTGTTGGGAACTAACCTCATAAACTTTTTATATTTCATGTATTACAAAAGAGAGAATCTCGTAATTTATGACTTTTTCACAAAATCATGTTTGTTTTACGAAATTCTCTCTTTTAGTTCTATGCAATTTTTATAAAATTACTAATTTTACATTTTTTCTTCTTTTAAGACCTTCACGAACGAAGCAAGTGCTCCGAACATTACAAAGATAAACAAAAATGCTGCTACCAGTGAAATAGTCTGAAGCGGTTTTAATCCTCCTGCCATTAAAAGTCCTACTGCCATTACTGACTGGATAACTCCCCAAAGAATCTTTCTGCTATTCGGAGGGTTGATTGCACCGTCTGTTGATAACATAGACAATACATATACTCCTGAGTTTGCAGATGTTACAAAGAATGCACATAAGGATACTAATGCTACCAGTGATAAGATAAATCCAAGTGGATACTCTCCCAGCACTACGAAAAGGCCTACCTCTGGTGATGCCACTGCAGCCTGAAGTTTTTCAATTGCCATAAGCCCCTTTTCTCCAAGGTTGATACCAAGGTTTCCAAATACGGCACCCCACAAACAAGAAGCAATTGTAGGTACAAGTACTACACCAAGTACAAATTCTCTGATTGTACGACCTTTGGAGATACGTGCTACGAACACTCCAACAAATGGTGCCCATGCAATGAACCATGCCCAGTAAAACAGTCTCCAGCTTCCAAACCAGCTATTATCACTATAAGAATTAATCTTAAGTGCAGTTGGAATAAAGTTACCGATATACTGACCCATACCATTTACAAATGCATTTAAAGTCTCTACCTTTGGTCCTACTATAAAGCATACTACCAAAAGTCCGATTGCAACATAAAGGTTTGTATCAGAAATAATCTTAATTCCTTTATCCAGCCCGGATACTGCGGATCCAATATAAAGAAATGATACAATTATAATAATAATAATTTCGACTACTAAATTGATTGGGACACCAAATAAATAATTAAATCCTGCGTTAATCTGCAATGTTCCAAGTCCAAGAGATGTTACAACTCCTGCAACTGTAGCAAATACACCGAGGATATCAACAACTTTACCAAGCCAGCCGTTTGCAAGCTTTTCGCCAATCAAAGGTTCAAGCATAACACTTAACAATCCTTTTTTGTTCTTACGGAACATAAAGTATGCAAGTGCCAGACCGATAACAGCATAATTGGCCCATGGCAAGATTCCCCAATGCATAAAGAAGTTCTCAAATGCAAAATCTGCTGAAGCCTGTGTTGCTGCCTCAATTCCGGCAGGTGGATTGAGATAATAAGTTAATGGCTCTGCCACTCCCCAGAATACCAATCCAACACCCATTCCACAACCGAACAAAAGACCAAACCAAGTCATATTGCTATATTCTGGTCTGGAATCATCACTTCCCAGACGAATCTTTCCATACTTACTAAATGCAAAATATACAATAAAGCCAAAGAATATAATCATAGAAATCAGATATAACCATCCGAAATCAGTAGTCAAAACCTTAAATGCTGCATTGGCTACTACTGTGAAACTATCGTTTAATGCAACTGACCATACAGCCATGACACCAACAATAATCAGTGATACATAAAAAACTGTATTCTTACCTTTCTTTTCTCCCATATTCAATTCTCCTTCATCAAACTAAGTCAGATATAGTAGTGGGCAGATGTATAACCATCTGCCCGTTCACTCTAAATCATCGAACAGTTATCATACTTTAAATACTGTCTGCTCTTTAATATCTGTTGCCAGAGATTCCAGAGCAACTTTTGTTCTGTGATAACGTAATTTCCACTGCTCTTCCTTCGGAGTATCAGGATCTCCAAGTGGATAAGGAATAGAAATTGTAGGTACGATTCTATTAGATCCTACTGTCTTAGCTACAGGCACCAGATTACACATCTGTACGATTGGGAAACCAGCCTTCTCAACCTCTTTTACCATCGTTGCACCGCAACGTGTACAGGTACCTCAAGTACTAACCATGATAACACCATCAACATGATCTTCCTGAAGATATGGAATGATTTCTTTTGCCATTCTGGCAGCCTCTGCCTCAGTTGTTCCTGTTCCTACTGTTGTATAGAAATATGGATGGAGGCTTCCATAAACTCCCTCTTTTTCTAATACTTTCAGTGCATCAATCGGAGTAATAACGTTTGGATCTGCGTCTGCTGCTGCAGGGTCAAATCCAGCATGAATTGTCTTGAACTCTCCACCTTTTAACCGCTCCATATTTGACACATCATAACGTCCCCAACGTGTTGCAGATGCTGACTGAATATGATCCGGATTATCTACAGGTACAATACCTCCTGTATTTAACAATGCAATTCTTGCTTTAGATAAATCTTTAATAGCCGGAGCAATCGGAACACGATCTAACTTCGGAATAGGAAGCTCTGTCTGGAATGGCTGACCATTCAACTTTTTAACAAGCATATCAATCATACGCTCATAAGCCGGTTTTCCATCTGCAAGCCATACCTGATGACGGATTCCTCTTGGGAAATATCCTTCTTCATCTGCCGCTCCTACTGGTTCACCTGCAAGAAGTTTATTTGCAATGTTAGCCATTGCCTTAACATCTTGTTTCATCTTAGACGCAATGTTTCCGCCTTTTAAGATATACATATCTTTTTTGAACATATCTACACCCGGAGTCTCTTCATTCATAGAAGTTACAACCGGTACACCAAATTTTTCTTTTACTGCCTTACAGATAGTTCCACATGCAACGGTATAACGACCTGCCTGGAATGCTGGTCCTGCAAGGAAAATATCGAATTCTTTATCTTCCAACATAGCAAGAATCTTAGCTACTGCATCATCCGTATTTGTACCTATATAGTTGTCACCACAGATAATTGTATGTGTAACATCTGCATTTAACTCTTTTTCTAACTGCATTGCCGGTCCAATCTGACCTTCATGAATTTCAGGTTCAATACCAGCTTTTTCTTCTCCACCAATCTGACCGAAGAACTGATTAATATATAAGATTGCTTTTTTCATCGTCATTGCCCTCCTTAGAATTCTTTCATTGTCTTCGGGGACCATCCAACTATCTGATCACCACAGAACATTGAGTTATTCTCCATAATAATGGATCCATCTTCTCTTACTGAAGGTCCTAAGATTTCATCGCCGGCCCATCCACCAGATAAGCCATCTCTTGCCAATGCCTCAAGCTCTCCAAGTACTGTCTCCATTGGAGGTAATTCGATTAATTCAGATACATTTCCACAGGATACAATTGCATCGCACTTCTCATCCAGTGTTACAAGTGGTTGAGATGTACCATTACGTCCTGTACACTCATTTGTAACTCCGATTGTCTTAACACCGGCATCTTCAAGTGCTACAAGACATCCCACGAAGTCAGCATCCGGGTTACCATAACCTTCTTCTGCTACGACTGCACCGTCTGCTCCGAGTGTCTTTGCAATCTGTGCAACATAAAGTGCAGCACGTTCTTTCTGATCCAAAGCTACATTCAGGTTTGACATAATTACTCCGAGGAAATTAATTGTCTTGCCATGCTCTCTGTAAAGAGCCTTGATATTCGGTGTGTTCTGGAAGTCATATGTTGACCATTTTGATGATACAGGCATGAAACTTCCAGATACGATAGCGCCATCCAGTACCTCATTTGGATGCATTACTGTTGGAAGCATACGGTTCATATCCCAGCCATATGCCAGATCATTGTATCCCAGATTCTCCATCTGAGATTGTGGCTGCATAACATATACAACAGATGGAAGCTTTTCAGTTTCTGGATTACGTTTGATCATTGCCTCAAGATCATAAACTTCTGTATCTTCCGGTGTCAGTTCTTTTACACACTGTCCAATAAATTCTGCAAGTTTATGTCCTGCTCTTCTCAGTGCATCATTCTTCTTCTGCTGCTCATGCTTCTCGAAATCTTCATTCGTATCTGCAACAAGCACAATATTATTCAAATAACCGAAGTATGTATATTTCTGTCCCTCGCCACTCATGTCGATAATTCCATCCTGGAAACCTCCCCAGTGTCTTCCGACTACGAGTACGCTACAATTCTTTAATGCATGTAAAGTTCCATCACCTGCCTGCGCAAGCTCACTTGTATATCCTGGGAAAAGTCCTCTGCCATCCAGTCTTACTCTAGGCTCAATTGCCTCTTTTACCGGACACATACGAATCTTGTCTCCAGGTTTTGCAATATAAAGTTCCGCCTCCGTGATTCTCTCATCTTCACGGATATAATTCAGTGCTTCTTCTTTATTAATTGTAAGCACTCCATCATCAAAGGATAACGTGTCGCCAAACTTGATATCCTTCACATAGAAATTGCCAATCTCCAGTCTCATGATTGTCCTCCTTTTCGTACCATAGATAAAATCTATGAATGACATTGATACATTTCAAATAAGCGCGCTTAGCTTTTGTTTATGTTAAGATTATAACAGTAAGCGCGCTTATTGTCAATTGTTTTGTTAGATTTTTTCAATAATTCACAGTTAATTATAGACTAATTCTATTCATTTTCTCTAAATATTCTTTAATTTCCATGTGGTCAACCACTTTTTAATTAAAAGTAACAAAGGGGGCGCTGATTTCTCAGCGCCCCTATTATCGGCAATTCCTATATTAATTTGCTTTCTTTTTGTTCATCAGATCTTTGATGTTCTTGTAAATCATAAAGAGAATTAAAACTGCTCCAACATATCCATTTAATACATAGATAATGTTAACCAATACTCTGAATGGAAGGAATAATCCTACAATTAAACCGAGAACTCCAAGAACAATAGTGAGAATCTTGAACTGTGATGTTCCCTCTTTTGCAAATCTAGAAGCTGGATTATAAAGGAGTGGAACCGCTGTTGTATAAATACCTGCAAATACAATAATTGCAAAGATAGCGGAGAATGGCTTCCAGATCTTAGCTGCAAGAATCAGATTTGGGATATCTGCATTCCATACAAATGTATCACTACTTCCAATCATCGGAGTATTAATGTTTGAAATCTGCGCGAACATTACTACTGCAATAGCCACACAAACTGCAACTGTTCCGCCGACAATACCGTAATTTAATTCTTTTTTCTTATTATTAGAACCAAGTGCTGCTGTAAAGCTTGCGAACCACAGGAGCACGAAACCAGCATATGATAAACCAGAAACAAGCCAGTTGGATCCTGCACTCTTAATTGTTTCCCCATTCGATGCGCCTTCATAAGCTGCATTTTTAATAATATCTAATCCAGCTCCAATATCACCGCCATCACGAACTAATGTAATAACTCCAATGGCAATACAAAGCACTACGATTACCGGTCCTACAGCACCGATGGCATCAACCATGGAGTTCAGTCCACCTACAACTGTAACCACTGCCAGTGCTGTCAGAATGACTCCTCCTACCCATGCCGGAAGTCCATATTCCTGATGAAGTGTAGAGGATGCTCCTCCTACCATTACGAAGAAGGACATGTAACAGAATAATGTGGAGTAATAATCACAGAAAGTTCCTACATACTTTCCACAAAAATGTTTGTATACATCATTTCCTTTTTCAAACTTTTGCTCTGCACCTGCTTTTGCAAAGTTAAAATTGTAATAAAGAAAAGCTACCAGGAATACCAAAATTACAAGTAATCCTTTTACTCCATATGCTGTATAATATTGAATGATTTCCTGACCTGTTGCAAAACCGGATCCAATTGTAAATGCAATGATTGCTCCCGCAAGTATCAGTACTCGTTTCCAACTCACCTTTTCCGCACTACCCATAATGTGCCCCCTTTTCATTCATTTCTTTTCTTATGAGCAATTTACCGGCATATAAGCCGGTAATTGCTCAATGTATACTTATGTCAATGACTTACCACTCATCTTTTTCAAAAACAGTCTGCTCTGTTATCGGAGTCTGAAGAGCTTTGAATGCTCTTCTTACAAGTTTCTCACGAATCTTGTAGGACTCTTCTTCACCCTCAGTTGGATCTCCAAGTGGATAAGGAATACCAACAGCAGGGATAATTCTATTCGCACCGATTGTTCTGGAAATCGGAACAACTGTACACAGATGAACTACTGGGATACCGTATTTCTCAATACCTTTAACCATCGTTGCACCGCAACGTGTACAGGTACCTCAAGTGCTGACAAGAAGAACTGCATCTACATGCTCTTCAACTAATTTTTTACCAATTTCATCACCGAATTTAGCTGCAGAATTCGTAGCTGTTCCAGTTCCGGTTGTACTTGCAAAATAAGGATATAATTCTCCAAATACGCCTTCTTTCTGTAATTTACGAAGTGCATCAAGTGGGATTACAAGGTTTGGATCTTCCAGTACGAACTGTCTGTCATATCCACCATGGATTGTCATATAGTCATCTTTAGACATTCTGTCCATGCCTTCCATTGTATACCATCCAAATTTTGTTGCATTGGAGGACTCGATATGATCCGGATTACCAACTGGTACAATACCACCAGATGTAACGATTGCAATCTTAGCTTTGCTAAGATCTTCAATTGCTTTTCCTGGCTCTACACGGTCAAATTTCGGCATAGGAAGATCTGTCTCAAATGGCTCACCTGCCATCTTCTTAAGCAGCATCTTAAGACCACGAGTTGCTCCTCTTTCTTCTGCGAAATAGTTCACACGGATACCACGCTCAAGATATCCTTCGATTGATGGTCCAAGAATCTCCTCGCCTGTAGCCAGCTTCTTAATCAATGTTACAAACTGTGGAACTACTTTTTTCATAGTTGCAGCAGAGTTACCTGTCTTTACAAGGATTACATCCTGCTTAAACATATCAGCTCCAGGGTTCTCTTCATACATACCAGAGAGTACCGGGATACCGAGTCGCTCTTCAACCGCTTTACAAATTGTACCGCAAGCAACACCATAACGTCCAGCGTTAAATGCAGGTCCTGCAACAAAGATATCTGGCTCGTATTTCTTTACCATCTCAATGATTGTATCTGTTGCTTTATCAAGATTTTCTCCAAAATAGTTGTCACCGCAGATAACTGTTGCAACAATCTCATAATCATCGCCCAGTCCGGCATTCAGTGCCATACCAGGTCCTATAATTTCTTCTCTTACTTCCGGCTGGAAGTCTGCTTTATCTTCTCCACCAATTCCACCGAAGAACTGATTAAGATAATGAACGATTTTATATTTTGCCATAACTCTGAATCCCCCTTCTTAGTATCCTCTTGCAGCCAGTTTGTTAAATCCATTTGCGATTGTAGATGCGATGATGATCTGAAGCTCTGCCTCGAAAGATCCGTCTTCGTTGATACATCCAGCCCATCCACCGATCTGGCTTTCAATAAATTCCTGAGTTCCAATTACTCTATCCATAGCTGGGAACATCAGTGTTGCATTTCCCTGTCCACAAGATGCGAGAGCTGTTGCCTCTTCACATGTATCTGCCAGAGATGCTGATTTACCGTCTTTTCCTGGGAACTCATCTGTGATCAGACAAACCTTTGTACCTGCTCTCTCAACCTTGCGGCAGTTCATCATAAGGTCTGTATCCGGGTTACCGTATCCTTCCTCTGTAATCAGAACTCCGTCTAACTGCAGCCATTCACAGAATTTTGCAACCATATCGGAATGTCTCTCTTTATCAGCAAGGAATACGTTCTCATTAGTAAGGATAACTCCCATAAAGTTAATGTCTTTTCCATGATGTTTGTAGCATTCATCAATAACCGGATTGTGGAAATGATGATATGTTGTAACCTTATCACATGGAGCCACACAGTTACCAGATACAATTGCTCCATCCATAATCTCTGTTGGATACATGAATGTCGGAACGATCTGTTTTGCATCTACACCATAATAATATGTGTCATGCAGAAGTCCCTGTGACTGAAGCATATGTATGTATCCTACCTTTGGCAGATCAGGATACTGTGCTGCCTGCTCAAATAATGGTTTTGTCTCATATGTCTCAATTACATCCGGCTCAAGATTTCTTACAAGCTCCCCAAGATATGTAGCTACTTTCAATCCTGCCATACGTCCTGCTTTCTCATATACATGAGTCTCTAATCCATCCTGTGGTTCAATGACTACGCACAGATTATATGTTTTTGAAAATGGACAATAATCTGCAGCCGGTCCGCTCATATCAATAACACCTTCCTGGAATCCAACGATTCTTCCGACTGTAACTACACAGCAGCCATCTAAAGCATGTGTTCTTCCAGATCCAACCTGTGGTGATACCTTTCCGATAATTCCTGGAAAAATCTCTCCGCCGCTCACTTTCACACGTGGTTCAATGACATCCTTAACAGGTGTGATTCTTGTTGCCTCACCAGGTTTTGCAATTTCCAAATGGCATCCGATCAGCTTGTCGTCCTCCAATACAAGTGCTTCCACCTCTTCTTTGTTTACATACAATACGTGGTTTTCCACATATGATTTGTCTGCAAACTGGATGTCCTTGATCTCAAATTTGCCGAGTTCTAGTTTCATACAAATTCCCTCCTTATGATTTGTAATCGCGATAACTTAACACTTAAAATATAATCACGTTTTTCATTTCCGAAAGCTGGCAATTTTTCTTTTACAAATTCCTCAAGCGCGCGGAATGTAATCGTGATAACATATAAGTAAAAAAATATCTTTTTTGCTTTTTATGTTTACTTTCAAAAAATGTAATCGTGATAACTTTTTCCATGTAAGTAATTGCTTTTGATAGTTCTAATTATACACACATTTTTTAAATGCGCAACCCCCTTTTATAAATATCGTCATTAATACAAAATATCTATAAATATTTTTGTGCAGATTGCCTATTTTTTATCATTCTTTTCGCGTTTTTGTTTAAAATATCCGTCATATCCCTGCAATTCTGACGCAAGTGCCTTAACGATTATATCGAGATCATCTATAAATAAACGGACTTTTTCTTCGATTTCATCTTCCTCAATCCCGTCATCCATCACTCCTTTAAAATAACCTTTATACAAAATACAGGACATGCGGTTTAAAATAAGCGCATTTTTCTCAGAAATCGCCCCTGCTTTCATACATTTTTTGCACATTTCAAAATCACGTCCCCAGAAATCTGCTGTTCCAAGCATCTCTGAAAAGAATTGGTTTGCCTCATTAATGTTTTCCGGAAACATCTGATAGAATTCTTTCATAGCTCCACCCAGATATTCATTCGTATGTTCAAAAAACAGCCTGTTATAATCTTTTGGATGCCTGAAAGCCTCCTGACTGTAGCAGTACCATACTCCAACATAGATATCCCATACTCCTCTCCAGGTCTTTTCTGCCTGATTCAGACGGATAATATAACCCTCCAGCGTATTCAGGCTGACATAATACATCAATTCTGACTTGCTGTTAAAATAACGGTATAACGCAGCTGACGAACAGCCCAGCTCCTTCGCGATTCTACGAATAGAAAGATCTTCAGCCCCATCTTTCTCCATAATTTTACAAACTCTTTCAATATAATCTTTTCTCGTTAAACCTTTGAAGTAATTCTGTGTTGTTTCTTTATTATCCAGCATCGCTCCACCGCCTATTCTTTTTCTTACCTGCTTTTTCTAACTAATTCTTGGAATAATATTGTCAATCACCGATAAATCGATTGTCTTAAAATCATTCGCCACCTTTTCCTGATAACTCTTTGGACTTGGTGCGATATCCTGCCACTCCTGATAAACCTGAATGCATTTGTCAATCAGCATGATATCTTTCATATTATCCTCTTCGCCCTTCGGATATACAACTACTGATCGATATGGTGTCTGATTCGGTTTCAGGCTGGATGCTTGCGGATGTGTCAGAAGCACATGCTTGTCATAGACAAGATCTCTCACCTTAATCAGAACATCTTCATACCCATCAAGAAGAATCACTTTCATCTGATCCTTATACTTCTCATACACTCTGTCGTTATTCGTTACCAGTATTGCTTTTTCCAGCTCCCACATGATTGCCGTCTCCCTTCTTAACATCTTATTTCACTCAGATGCGTTTTAATATAGTATAGTTTATCATATTTTATCTTTTTTCGCAAATATTCTGTCATTAATTCATTTTGTAAATACGATTCAGCTACTATCTTTATAGTAGAGAAAAAGCTCGGATTTCTCCAAGCTTTCTCCCTGTTTTCAAGTTGATACCAACTATATGACCTCTCACTATAATTAGTTAATGTATCCGGCTTTCTTAAGCTCTTCATGAGCTTTCTCAAGATTTGCGTCTGATACACGAATGATCGGTCCTGTACAACCCATTCCGCTCTCTGCGTAGATATTGATCTTCCATAATGCTTTTACGGCATCCTCAAGATCCATTACTTCGATTCCTGCGATCTGTGCTGTTAC
>CAKRCL010000003.1 GCA_934307335.1 uncultured Dorea sp.
ACTTACATCAGTTGCGATGGTTGTTGAAATATATTTTCTATAATAATTGGCAGATAATCCATAACGAACAACTGCAACTTCATACGCTAGGCGTTCATCATATTCTTCGGAAATTTTGTATTGTGTATACATCAGATAATCCATTACCTGTTTAGCTGATGCAGTTGCCTCATTAAATCCAAGCTTATTATTAACACCAAGTTCATCAATTGTTGCCACACCAAAAACATCCGCCAAAAATCTTAATTTCGCGGTTCCACTAACTGTGTATTCAAACTCTTTGCCATTATAGGAAATATTAAAATTGTTATCTGGCATATCACCCCGAGATTCTAATATCTGAATGGCTCTTGCAATGGTTTCATTTAATTCTTCAGATCTTTCCGCAGAAGAATCATAGGTTCCGTTGTCCTCAATTACAACAGAATAAGCCAGTTCGTTATATGCAAGAAGAACTCCGTTGCGGTCATAAATATTTCCACGCGTTCCTTCAACTTCTTTTGTCTTTTGAATCTGAAGTTCGTATTTGTCAGTGTAGTCCTGCCCTTTTACAATCTGCAGATAAAATACACGTTGAAATAAAATTGCCGACAAAACGCAAAATACTACAATTGCTATAAATGTTCTTGATTTTACGATTTCACTTACTCCGGACTTGATCCGGTTCCACAAATTAAACAAATCGACTTGCACTCCTTTGCTCTTCTGCTTCTAGTTTTTTGTTGATGTGTAAGATGATCTGGTATACGATCAAAGTTGCCAGTATTGTATATACAAGCTCTGGAAGAATAATATGCAGTAAATATGTGGTAAACTGAAAATCTCCCTTCAGAATATATCCGCAAAAGCATATGACACCACCATAAATCATTTCGCTGGCACTGATAAGCACCAGAGGAAGTTTGATATCATCGTCATAAAAAAGACGTTTGAATTTTCCGTTTAAATATCCGATTACGGCGTATAGAAAAATATAAAATCCAAGTGTATTTCCCCAGAATATATCGGTCATTAGTCCACAGATCACACCGACTGCCATACCCTCTTTCCGACCACGCATGAATCCAAAAGATGCTGTGACGATTATAAAAAGATTGGGCTGTACAGAGGCAAATGCCAGTGATGGAAAAATGTTACTCTGCAGAAGAAAACACAGGATAATAATAGCCAGTGTTATAATCTTTCTTTTCATAGATGCTTACTCTCCCTTTGCTGCATCAGTCGTAGATGTATCTTCTTTATCACTTGTAAGGTCCTCTTTTGTCTTTGCAAGAACAAGTACTTCCTGAATCTTACTGAAATCGACTGCCGGTGTAATATAACCGGAACGTGTAAGATTATTTGAGTCTACGTTAATTTCACTGATATATCCGATAAAAAGTCCCTGGACAAATCGATCACTGACATAGGAAGTTACAACTTGTTCTCCAACCTGGATATCATTATCATTATTCGCAAGTTTTTCAAAACGCACTCTTCCGTCATCCATTAATTTCAAATCACCACGTACAATGCAAGTGTCGGATGTGGAAAGTATCATCGCACTGACATTACTGGAATTATCAATGATAGAACGGACTCTCGCATAATGAGGTCCAACTTCTGTTACAAGTCCAACGAGTCCGCTTCCGGCAAGTACATTACAATTTACTTTTATTCCGTCTTTGCTTCCTTTATCAATTGTAAAATCACTGAACCAGTTCGTGCCATTATTGGCGATTACATGTGCACCAATCTTGTCATAATCAGAATAATTTTGATCCAGTTTGTAAAGTTCTCTCAGGCGTTCCAACTCATATTCATCTTGTCTGAGGCGTGTATTGTCGATTGTCAGCTCGTCCACTTTGGATTGAAGAGTTTCATTTTGCTTTTTCATATCCTGAAGAGTTTCAAAATTATCGGAAAGATCGCTCATCCACCTTCCGATATAACTGATTCCTTTTTGCATTGGTATGACGGTGTAATTGCCGACAAATCGAAGTGGGCCGCCACCGTCTGTTATCCGGTCAACGCCCAATAGGATGACGCAGATGACAGCAATAATTGCAAGCCAGTATTTACTTGGAATTGAGGATTGGTTTTTTATTTTCATATTATCTCATCCACCTATAACTTTCGTCTAACATTGAGTATGCTAATTTACTGAGGTCTTTAGAAAGCATAATTTTCTTTAACCCATTAACAGCACAGATGCCAGGTTTGTCTGCTGTTGTTGTACGAATCTTTGTCATACTTTCAACATAGGCATCCAGACCGCTCATATTGGCTATTCCGCCGGTCAGATAAATTCCGTTCTTGTAAATGGCCTTTCGGATCTCCGGAGGTGTACGGTCGAGCATAGAACGAACGGCTTTCATACATTCCAGAAGTGTGTCCTTAAAAGCTGCTCTTACAAGTGTGATTGAAATAGTTTTACGCATCGGAAGACCTGTGATCAAATCACGTCCGGCAACGGAAAAGGCTGTTTCGGAATCTCCGTTAAATACATCGAACTGTTGTCTTAATATCTCTGCAGTCCGACTTCCGATTAAAAAGTCATGGCTGTTTCTGACAAGGTTCACAATTTCCTGATCTAAAGTTGTACCGCCAAGTTTTAAAAGTCTGTTGAATACAATACCACCTTCTGTAAGAACGGAAAGCTCTGTTGTCTCACCGCCGAAGTTGATGATCATAACGCCTGTTGTATTTTGTACATCAATTCCGAGACCAACAGCATCTGCGATAGATCGTTCTACGATATTAACCTCTCTGGCTTTTGCATTTGAATGGATAACCAGGTCAAAAAAGGCTTTTTTCTGAACTTCTGTTACATCGGTAGGTACAGCGATTACATATTCCGCACCACGACTGAAATGTCGGTTCTTTTTCAGAATATTCTGCAGCAGATTCTGCATATCATTGAAACGGGAGATGACTCCTTCCCGCATAGGAAAAGCGACCTCAATATCTGGAGGGGTCTTTTCGTACATCTGATAGGCATCTTCGCCAATTGCAATAATTTCTTTTTTATCTTGAACAGCAAGTACATTTTTCTCTTTCCAGATTGTGTCTTGCTTTTTGTCATAGACTTTAATTTCATAGGATCCAAGATCCAGTCCATAGGTATTCCTTGCCATATGATTTAAATCCTTTCTACAGCATTCCTTCTTCACGAAAACTCACATAACAATTATTCCCAATTATGATGTGGTCTAACAGCTCGATTCCGATGAGAGCTCCCGCGTCTTGAATGCGCCTTGTGATGAGCCGGTCTTCTCTGCTTGGAGTAGGTTCACCACTTGGATGATTATGTAAAATAATAACAAATACAGCATTCTTTTGTAATGCTTCAATAAATAATTCTCTCGGTGTGATCAGGGAAGCATTGACTGTCCCTTTTGATATATTCGTTTCGCCGATAAGTTTTGATTTGGAATTCAACATGAGAAGCTTCATAATCTCCTGCTTTTCATGTCGCAGATCTTCCATGTAGTACTTTGCAATCGAATCCGGATTTTGAAAACTTAATAATTCCCCGGCAGAGGCTTTGGAAAGTCTCTTTGCAAGCTCTGAGATACAGGATAACTGAACTGCCTTGACACGTCCTATGCCGCGAATACTTTTCAGCCTTTCAAGACTGAATTGATGAAGCCCTAAAATCCCGCTTTCACCGTTGTGATACAAAATGCGCTGAGCAAGTTCCAGTGCATTTTCCCCACGTGTACCAGTCCGTAATAGAACAGCCAGAAGTTCTGTGTCACTCAGAGCACCGGCGCCGAGCTTTTCACATTTTTCATAAGGTCTGTCAGCACTCGGTATCTCTTTCATGGTATTTTTTTGATTCATATATTCCTTTAGATTCGATGATTCTCTTTCGTAGACTATAAGAAGCGATAAATGATAATTGCAATCACAACGCCTACAATACTGGCGATAGTAATCTTGATTGTAAGACCGAATGTGATAACCAGAAGTCCAAGGTTGACTACAATCGGTGTATCAAGTCCAAACGTCTGTCCATAGCCCAGCCAGCTAAGCGCAGGTACCCCTTCTGCCAGCATGCCAATAAAGCCTCCAAGAACGATTCCTGTCAATAATAACAGAAAAAGCGCCCAGGAATTCTTTCCGCCTGCTCCCTTCATATGTACTCCTCCTCAATGTTCTTCTATCTAAAAAACTCAATACATTTTAGCACATTTCCAGAAATGTGTATAGACTTATACCCTTAAAAAATTCTTAAACATTTCCTAAGTTGTCGAAAGGTTTATATATTTGACTGACAGCTTCTGCCACTTTTAGTCCATCCATGGCAGCTGATGTAATACCGCCTGCATACCCTGCTCCTTCTCCACATGGGTAGATTCCTTTTATTGAACTTTGCAGTGTATCGTCACGGATAATACGGACCGGTGAAGAAGTCCGGCTTTCTACTCCGGAAAGAACAGCATCGTCACGGTCATATCCTGAAATTTTCCGACCAAAATCTGTGATTCCTTCTTCAAGAGAATGTGCAATGAATTCCGGAAAAATGCTGCGCACATTGCCCCAGGAATAAGCACCTTTCATCTGTGGTTCAATCGCACCTGCATCTGTGGAAGGTATATTCTTTTTGAAATCACCGAAAAGCTGTACTGGAATTTTGCCATTTCCTTCTTTATAAGCAGCTTCTTCTAACTGTCGTTGCAGCGCAAGCCCACCCAGTACTCCGGATTTTGGGAAATCTTTTGGATCCACTGTTACAATTACGGCACTGTTGGCATTTTTGCCGTCACGCCCACTATAGCTCATACCATTAACTGCAAGGCGCTTTTCTTCAGAAGAAGCATTGACAACATAACCACCCGGACACATACAAAATGTATAGACACCACGGCCGGCTTCGGTTTTTGCAGTCAATTTGTATGCGGCAGCAGGCAGACAATCCGGAGCATCTTTTCCATACTGGGAATTGTTTATCATTTCTTGCGGATGTTCCACACGGACACCAACTGCGAAAGATTTTGGTTCCATATTTACTTCCAGAAGATTTAAAAGTTCGAATGTATCACGAGCACTGTGTCCGATTGCAAGAATCGCAATTTCTGCCGGGATATCTTCTCCGATTTTTGTTCTTGTGTCTTCTACATGTAATATTGAAAGTTGTGGTTTATCAGAAAAATCAATCTTACGTTTTGTACGAAAACCAGTTACTTTTGTGTGAAAACGGACCTCACCGCCCATGGATATGATTGCCTGACGGATATTTTTTACGACTTCAGAGAGGATATCTGTTCCAATATGCGGTTTTGCATCATACAAAATAGATTCCGGTGCCCCGTATTTTACAAAAAGTCGCAGTACTTCTTTGCCACGATGATAAGTATCATGAACAAGTGTATTTAGTTTTCCGTCGGAAAATGTTCCGGCTCCGCCTTCTCCGAACTGAACGTTTGATTCTGGATTTAATTTACCGGTTTTCCAGAAATTCTGTACGTCTTTTTGTCGTTCTTCCATGGAAGCCCCACGTTCCAGAAGAATCGGGCGATATCCCATGCGGGCAAGCTCATAACCGCAAAAAAGCCCGGCAGGGCCAGTACCAATTACAACAGGTCTGTGGGAAAGTGACTGCTTTCCCGAAGGAACACAGCTGTAATTATCGGAATCTGATTTTAAAGAAATATTGTTATTCTTTATTCTTTTGAAAATACGTTTTTCATCCGTAACAGTTGCCAAGATAGTATAAACATAAAAAAGCTCTGGCTTTTTACGGGCGTCCATAGATTTTTTTACAATCTGCCAATTCAGAAGATCTTTTTTTGAGATCTTTAATAGTGTCCGTATTTTCTTTTCAAGATCAGTAGTATTATGAGTAACCGGAAGCTTTAATTGACTAATTTGAATCATGGTGCTCTCCTTCATATATGAAAACTAATTTATATAAACAGGTCAAATGAAAAACCAAAGTCATTTTCGCTTTCGCAAAAAAGACCTTGGTTTAGTATAGCTCATATTTTTTATACAGACAAGTAGTGATTAGATTTTCCAGATGTCTCGGTTATATTCAGCGATTGTACGATCAGATGAAAAATAGCCGGCTTCTGCAGTATTAATTAACATTTTTTTTGCCCATTTCATTCGTTCTTCGTAATCTTCAATCATATTTTCTTTAATTGTAATATAATCTTTTAGATCAAGCAGGGTCATAAACCAGTCTTTGCTGATCAATTCCTTATACAATCTGCATAAGTTTTCCGGGTCTCCGATTCTGATCAGTTCTTTACTGATGATAAAATCAACCAGTTCTTGAATAAATGGATCATTATCATAATATTCACTGGAATGATAACCATCCGTCTCATATAGTTCGATGACTTCCTGGCTGGATCTGCCAAATATATAGATATTCTCTTCACCTACTAAATCACAGATTTCTACATTTGCACCGTCCATCGTTCCAAGTGTCAGAGCACCATTTAACATAAATTTCATGTTTCCGGTTCCGCTTGCCTCTTTTGAAGCCAGTGAAATCTGTTCTGAAATATCACAGGCCGGGATCAGGTGTGATGCTTCTGTGACATTATAATTTTCAACCATAACTACTTTTAAATAAGGGCTGACTTGTGGATCGGATAAAGTCAGTTGCTGCAAACAGAGAATCAAATGAATGATATCTTTTGCCAGCGTGTAGGCAGGTGCCGCTTTTGCACCAAAAATCATGGTGATTGGACGTTTTGGTAATTTACCGGATTTGATTTGCTTATATTTATAAATTGCATAAAGAGCATTCATTTGTTGCCGTTTATATTCGTGCAGTCGTTTAATCTGAATATCAAAAATAGAATCTGGGTCAATTACGATTCCTTGTGTTTCTTTTAAATGTGCACAAAGTTTTTTCTTGTTGTTTTTCTTAATATCCAGTAAATGTGTTAATACTTCTGTATCATCCTGGTATTTTAGTAGCTTTTTTAGCTCCATGGAGTCATTTTTCCAGGTGTCATCAATTAAAGCACTGATATAAGCGGCTAATTCCGGATTACAGTGCATCAACCATCTACGAAATGTGATTCCATTTGTTTTGTTGTTAAATTTATCCGGATAAATATCATAAAATGCTTTTAGTTCTGAATTTTTTAAAATATCTGTGTGAAGAGCGGCAACACCATTGACACTGAATCCATAGTGAATATCCATATGAGCCATGTGTACACGATTCTGTTTGTCGATAATAGCTACTGCTTCATCCGGATAGTTCTGTTTTACTTTTTCGTCCAGTTTTTTTATAATCGGCACAAGATGTGGTACAACTTCTTCAAGGTAATCAATTGGCCATTTTTCCAGAGCTTCGGCTAAAATAGTATGATTAGTATAAGCGCATGTTTTGGTTACAAGTTCCGCTGCTGTATCAAAATCTATGCCTTCTTCCATAAGCAGACGAATCAACTCAGGAATAACCATAGATGGGTGTGTATCATTTATCTGGATTACGGCATGCTCAGGTAGTGAAGAGAGCGTAAAATTCTGATCTTTTAATTCTTTTAAAATGAGTTTTGCGCCACAGCTTACCATAAAGTATTGCTGGTAAATACGTAGTAATTGTCCGGCTTTGTCACTGTCATCCGGATATAAAAATAATGTCAGATTTTTTGCAATATCATTTTTGTTAAAAGAAATTCCATTTTCCACAAGATTTTCATCTATCGAGTCCACATCAAAAAGATGAAGCTTATTGATTCCATTGTTGTAACCCGGAACATCAATATCATACATAGATGCCTGAAGAGTAAAGGATGCAAATTGAACAGGGAAATGTATGTCTGTTTTCGTTAACCAGCATTCTTTTTCAAGCCATGGATTTTTGGTTTCTTTTTGTTTCAAATGATCAAATACTTGACGAAATAATCCAAAATGATAGTTTAATCCGATTCCGGCACCAGGTAGTCCAAGTGTTGCCATAGAATCCAGAAAACATGCAGCCAGTCGGCCAAGTCCACCGTTGCCAAGAGATGGTTCTGGTTCTACTTCTTCGATTTCAGACAAAGATTTTCCGTTTTCTTGCAAGAGATTTTTGATATCTTCATAGATACCAAGATTGATCAAATTATTTGAAAGAAGTTTTCCAATCAAAAATTCAGCGGAAATGTAATATATCTTTTTTGTACCCTGATTTTCAGATTTTTTTTCGCACAGATCTTTTGTGAGATGAAGTAAAGCATAATAAAGGCTTTGGTTATCAGCGGTTTCAATGGATGTCTGGAGTTTTTCTTCCAGATAATTTTTAAAATTCATAACGTTTCTCCTTTTGTTGTCAACTACGCGCGCATAATAGAGTAATTGTTTTAATTTTTTCAGCAAGATTTTCAGAAAAAGCTGATTCATCTATCCGCCAGGTCCAGTTTCCACCTAAAGTAGATGGTGTATTTATACGTGCCTCTTTGCCAAGTCCTAAGTAGTCCTGAATAGGAATAATACATGTGTTTGCAACACTACGCATTGCAAGACGGATATAATCCCAATGAATTTCCTGGATTGGGGTATAATAATTTCCGATATAATTTAGAGCCATTTTTTTATCTGACTCTTTTAATACATGATACCAGCCTTGAATTGTATCGTTATCATGAGTTCCGGTATACACAACACAATTCGGCTCATAATTATGTGGAAGATAATCACTGTCCTCTCTGGAGTCAAAAGCAAACTGAAGGACTTTCATTCCAGGAAATCCACTCTCTTTTAATAGTGTTTTAACAGAATCTGTCAGAAAGCCCAGATCTTCTGCAATAATCGGAAGTTCACCAAGAACTTCCCGTATTTTCATAAACAAATCTATACCTGGTCCTTTTTCCCAGTGTCCGTTTTGGGCAGTCGGTTCTCCATAAGGAATAGAATAGTATTCATCAAAACCACGGAAATGATCAATCCGCATAATATCATATAACTGGAAGCAGCTTTTGATTCGCTTGATCCACCAGGAAAAGCCAGTAGACTTATGATAGCTCCATCGATACAGGGGATTTCCCCATAGTTGTCCGGTTGCTGAAAAACCGTCTGGCGGACAGCCGGCGACTGCTGCCGGTAATCCAGTTTCATTTAACTGAAAAAGTTCAGGATGAGACCAAACATCTGCACTGTCATAGGCAACATAAATTGGAATATCACCTATAATCCGGATTCCTTTATCATTTGCATATTTCTTTAGTCTGTTCCACTGTTTAAAGAATTCATATTGTAAAAATTTGTAAAAACAAACATCATTTTTCAGCAAGTCATAATAATAAGATATTGCCTGAGGTCTTCGAAGACGGATATCTTCATCCCAACAATCCCAGCTTTTCCCTTGAAAATAATTTTTCACAGACATGTAAAGAGCATAATCATCAAGCCAGTCTTTTTGTGCTTCTAAAAAAACTAAATAATCGAAAGAATCCAGAAGCTGCTGCTCTTTTGCATGTTCATAAGCAATCCTTAAAATATCAAAACGATTTTGATAAAGTTTTCCATAATCAATTTGTTGTATGTTCTCACCAAAGTCTGTATGTCTGCAGAGTTCTTCTGTAAGAAGTCCTTCTTCGATTAAAGTATCTAAATCAATAAAGTAAGGATTTCCGGCAAAAGTTGAGAAAGATTGGTAAGGAGAATCTCCGTAGCTTGTTGGTCCAAGAGGAAGGATCTGCCATAGTGACTGACTGCTTTTTTGCAGCCAGTCAACAAATTTATAAGCTTCTTTTGAAAAAGAACCAATACCATATGGACCTGGTAATGCAGATACAGGCATTAAAATTCCACTTTGTCGCATAATATTAACTCCTTTTATATCACTGTAAGTAAGATGTACATTTAGCCTTTTACAGCTCCTGCTGCAACGCCCTTAATAATATGTTTCTGGCAGGACAGATAAAAGATGATGACTGGGATTACTGCGAGAATCAAAGCTGCCATAACGGCACCCATATCGACACGTCCATAGCTTCCTTTCATGTACTGGATTGCGATGGAAATGGTTTTGTACTTGTTCAAATCTAAAACCAGATATGGAAGCAAAAAGTCATTCCAGATCCACATTGTCTCTAGAATACCAACAGAGATATACGTTGGTTTCATGATCGGAAGCACAACACTGAAAAATGTACGAATTGGAGTACACCCATCGATCATAGCTGCTTCTTCGATCTCAATCGGGATTGATTTTACAAATCCGCAGAACATAAATACCGCAAGTCCGGCTCCGAATCCCAGATAAATAATGATAATGCCCCAAGGAGTACGAAGTCCCGTACGGTCTGCAACCAGTGACAGTGTGAACATGACCATCTGAAATGGTACAACCATGGAAAATACACACAATAAATAAAGCATTTTTGTAAATTTAGATTTGACCCTTGTGATATACCATGCACACATAGATGTACATACAAGAATCACAAGCACAGAGCCAACTGTGATGAATACAGTCCAACCGACTGCACTTAAAAGATCGTACTTGTTAATTGCAGTAACATAATTTTCCAGTCCGGTCATTGTTTTTGCATCTGGAAGATTGAAAGGCTCTTTATTAATAAAGACTTTCTTTTTAAAGGAATTCATAAGTACAATCAGGATTGGCAGGATGTAAACAACTCCAAGAATTGTGAATGCTCCGGTTCCAAATGTGCTCAGTGCACTTCTCTTCTTTTTCATTTATTGCTGCACCTCCTTTGAGCGGGTCATTCTTAATTGAATCATACCGATTGCAACGACCAGGATAAAGAACAGAACGGCTTTTGCCTGTCCGACACCTTCCCATCCTGTTCGACCATAAAATGTGTTAAAAATGTTGAGAGCCATCATTTCAGACATTTTAGAAGGTTCACCGGCTGTCAATGATAAGTTCTGATCAAATAACTTAAATCCGTTTGTAATAGATAAAAACATACAAATAGTAATAGATGGCATCATCATAGGAATTGTTACTTTAAATAATTTTGTCCATCTTCCGGCACCGTCAATCTGAGCCGCTTCTATAACATCTCCTGGGATAGACTGAAGTCCGGCAATGTAAATGATCATCATATAACCAATCTGCTGCCAGCTTACCAGAATAATCAGTCCCCAGAAACCATACCATTCATTTAATGCAAGAGCTGTTCCGTATTTTTCAAGAATACCATTAAAAATCAGCTGCCAGATGTAACCAAGTACAATTCCGCCAATCAGATTTGGCATAAAGAAAATTGTGCGGAAAATATTGGTTCCTCTCATGTTTTTAGTCAATGCACTTGCCAGTGCAAAGGCAAATACATTTATTACTATCAAAGATACAATTGCAAAAAGAGCAGTGTACCAGAAAGAATGACGAAATACGGTGTCTTGAAATGCTTTTACATAGTTTGAGAATCCGACAAATTTTGCATCGGTTACTGTAGTGAATTTGCAGAATGATAATCCGATTCCCATTATAAACGGAATGATGAAGCCCAAAATAAATGCGCAGAGAGTTGGCAATACAAATAAGGGCATATAGCGTTTTACGGCCTTTTCCATAAAAGGCGCCTCCTTTCCTGAAAAACGGCGGGAGAATTGAACCTGCCCGCCGCTGTATGAATCAATTTAAAATGTAGATATGTTATTTGGAAGCAGCAGCTTCAGTTGCCCATCCATCTACGAATGCAGTTACTACTTTAGCCCAGTTTGCATCTGTCTGATCTGCTGCATATGCAGTTAATGCAGAACCAACGCCGTTCTTCCACTCTTCTGATGGCATTGTTGAGAAGTTCCATGATACAGGAGCTTTTCCTTCATCCAGGTATTTGTTAGCTTCATTAACAAGTACGTTATCAGAATCAAGATTTGATTTGAAAGGAATTGTGAATCCCATCTCTTTGCAAAGAGCATTAACACCTTCGTCGGATGTTACACACCATTTCATGAAATCTAAAGTAGCTTTAATATCATCTTCAGAAGCTTTTGAATTTACACACCAGTAGTTTTCTGTACCAGTACAGATTCCCTGATCTTCCTCACCATCTACACCGATATAGATTGGAAGGATTCCAAGATTCTCATCACCAACATCTTTGATATTATTATATTCCCATGTACCATTCTGATAAAATACTGCTTCTTCTGTTACGAAATCAGCTGTCGCATCATCAGCTGTCTTAGTAGAAAGAGCTGTTGGAGCACAGGTTGCATTGTTAATATACAAGTCCCAAATTTGACGATAGTTATCAAGATATGTTCCTTTGATTGCATCTGTATTGTTGATTCCATCTGCTTTATATTCATAATAGATTGGAAGGTTTGCAAGATGAGTTTTGAATCTCCAGTCAGAAGAACCATCCATACCTGCAGACGTAAATGCAGAGAAACCAAGAGTATCTTTATTCTTTGTAATATCTTCTACTACTTTTTTGAAACTATCAAAGTTTGTGATGTCTTTTGCTGAGTATCCAGCTTTTTTCAGCAGTTCTTTGTTATAAATGATACCATAGCTTTCAACAACGTAAGCGATACCAGACATTTTATCGCCATCCATCAGAGCAAAATCATCATCTGTAAGTTCTTTTGCAATATCAGAATCTTTTAAATCGTAGCAGTAATCTTTCCAACTTGCCAAACCTACCGGACCATTTACCTGGAACATAGTCGGAGCATCTGTTTTTGCCATCTCTGATTTCAGAGTTTTTTCATATTCACCAGATGCAGCTGTAAGCACAGTTACAGGTACTCCTGTTTCATCTGTATATTTTTCTGCAAGTTCCTGCCACTGTTCATCTGCTTCTGGCTTGAAATTCAGATAATATACCTTTCCTTTTACATCAGACTTTGCTGACTTTTTACTTGATGAAGATCCACAACCAGTTACCATTCCGATTGTCATGGCTGCAACAAGTAAAATTGATACAACTTTACGCATTTTCATAATCGTTCCCTTGCCTTTCTGAGAATTTGTATTCTCCTGATTTATGAATATCTTAGCAAGAATTTTGCGTAAAGCTGTATCAATAAAAAAACATCTAATATAAAAAAATAAACTTTTGCACTACTGCTCTTCTTCAAATTGTCGGATGCTGTCATCCGCATAGCGTGTAAAATCTTCCGGAGTAATGCGACCTTCTGCAAGCTGTGGAAGATATTTTGAAATTGTAATCTCTTGAAATATAGAGTTCCACTTTACTTGATAATTGGGTACAAATACCGGCGAAGATTGAAAGGCGTGGATGTAATCCTTTTCCACCTGACTGTGATATTTTGTGTCTTGAAAAAAGAAATCTTCTTTTTCATGAAGATTATATTCTGTTCGAAATTTAAAAAATTCAATAGCTCCTTTTTTAACATTTTCATCACTGTCAGAAGTAAGTGCCCAACCAAAAGTTTCTGGTGAAGAGATAAGTACATTACCAGGAAATGCTGAGAATCGTGTCTTTTGTTCCCATCCATCCGGGATCTGATCGATCATCCAGTATCCATTCGGAATCATTGCAACCTCTCCGGAAAAGAAATTTTTGTGAGCAGTATCATAATCTGTATACAAAGCATTTGATGTTGTATAGTTGAAAAGCCGTTTTAATGTTCTGGCAAGTTCCAGGCCCGAATCATTCTGATAAGTGTCTGGGTAAATTTGACGCATAAAAGCCATGCCATCTTCTGATGAAGAACCAAGTTCGGCAGTTGCAAATAACATAGGAGCCCAACCGGTTCCATCTGTATGCAGAGCAAGTGGTGTAATTCCGGCGGCAGAAAGTTTGTCACAGCATGACCAGAATTCTTCCCAGGTCGAAGGAAATGTTTCAATTCCGGCTTTTTCAAACAGTTCTTGATTCCAAAATACACCAGAGCAGGAAAAGGCAGCGGTCGAAAGTGGGGAAAGATATATATTTCCGTTTGAATGAGTGCAGCCTTGACGGACAACCGGTTCAATCATAGCTGCCCAGTCTGGGTCTTCATTAATATACGGCGTCAGATTTTCAATCCGGTTCTCGCTGATCATCTTTTGATAGAATGATGGCAGCATTCGTAAATCTGTAATGATGTCTGGAAGATTATCGGTTACGTTAAGTCTTTTTAAATTTTGACGATAGTCATCTTCTGTCTCCATGATCCATTCTACATTCAGTTTATAAATCCCATTGTATTTTTTATTAAACTCTTCAACGATCTTCTGTTCATTTTTAATTCCAGTAGAAGGATCTATTGTCAAAATAATTGAAATTTCGACAGGGTTATTGGTTTCTTTTTCTTTTTTGAGATTAGAATTTTTACATCCGGTCAGCAAAAAAAGGCATAATAAAATCAACAATATACTCTTCAATAGTCTGTTTAATTTTATTCTCATCATACGTCATAATCACCTCTTTCCGGAATTTTAATCGTACAAGTAGTACCCGTTGCATCTGCTTTGTAAGAAAAGGAAATATTTTCTCCATATTTTAGACGTAGTCTTGTCAATATATTGTATACACCATATCCATGCTTTTTATCTGGAAAAGCTTCCTTGATTTTTGAAATCGGAAGGTGTGTCAGTCCATTGATTTTCCGAATCATGGTTTCGTTCATTGGAAGACCCGAGTTAAAAACTGATAATATAATTTCAGAATTTTCTTTTTGAATGCATATACGGATATATCCGCCTTCATAAATTTCACTGAATCCATATTTAACTGCATTTTCAACAATTGGCTGCAAAATAAGTTTTAGTATTTTCGTGTTCTTGGCATCAACCTGACAGTCTATTTCATATTCAAATAAATCTGTATTACGAATTTGTTGAATCTCCATGTAGCTTTTTACATTTTCCAGCTCATCTTCAACGGATACAATATCACTTCCTTTGCTAAGACATAGGCGCAGATATTT
This sequence comes from uncultured Dorea sp., assembly GCA_934307335.1. Taxonomy (GTDB): domain Bacteria; phylum Bacillota; class Clostridia; order Lachnospirales; family Lachnospiraceae; genus Dorea. The sequence goes on from CAKRCL010000003.1 coordinate 14,794, forward strand.
GGAAAGTGCCTGAATCATACGCATAGTTGTTTCTTCTTTGCTTATACGTGCAAGCATATAAATGGTATCCAATGTATTATAAAGAAAATGCGGATTAATCTGGCTGATCAGCATATTTAATTCACTATTACGAAGCTCTTTTTCCTGTACTTTGATTTCAGCGACCAGCTGTTCAATATTTCCTAGCATTTCATTGTAGGAATGCCCAATTTGATCTAATTCAGTATTAGTATGAAGTTCCGGCATGTGTGTATAATCTTCACCATCAAATCCAGTCATATAAGTTGTGATCATCTGAATGGGTTTTGTAAAACGATTAGAGAACAAGATACTGAGTAATATAGCCAGTACAACAATAACTAAGTAAATAAAAAGCAATACAATTAAAATCTGAGTTGTTTGACGTGTGACTGTTTCATCCGGTATATAAGTAAAAATGGAAAAGCCGCAATCTTTCTGATAGTAAGCAGACAGATGTCCGCCCTTTACAGAATTTCCACTCAAAATAATTCCGGTATCCGAGGCTTTTTCACATGCAGCAGCCAAAGTTTTTGTTACAGTGACGGGTAACTCGGAATCTTCTGTGTTGAGTGCATATATTTTTTTGTTTTGATCTATAATTCCGGTTATAACATCGTAGTCAGATCGTTCCGTTTCCATTGCTATAACATTTTTTAGAAAGGAAGGATTCATTTTCAAAATGATAACACCAGGTTCACTTGAATAATCCATGGAATGCACGTATCTGGTAATAAACAAACTATCTTCATTCTCATTGAACAAAGTATCTTTTGCAATGAACCAAGTCGTTTTAGCATAATTACTGCCGAGTTTTTCTTCAAAATGTTCATTTTTAATATCAGACGCATTTACAAAGCCGTAAGATCTGGTGTATACATTTCCTTTATTATCCATGTAGCAGTAGTCTTGAATATTGTCTAGATCCAGGTATGCAAAATATTTGCTGATAGCATTTTTTTCGTCATCCGTCAGTTCCGATGTCATTAAACTCTTCTGAATATTTTCATTGAGAATAGCCTCTGCAGTCACTTCTTTTGAATTATTATAAAGATTATCCAGAGTAATTCCCATTTTTTCATCTGCAAATATATATTTTTCAATAATGTTATTCTTTAATGTATGATGCATGTAACCCCATACACCAATCATTGAAAAAAGTAATGCAAGAAGAAGCAAGATCAATGTTGATTTCAAGTATTTTTTTTGGATGCCTGAGTGAAAACACATTTTTTTCATACTTCATATTCCTTTTTGTATTCGCTTGGTAGTTTCCCGGTATACTGTTTGAATAGCTGTGTAAAATAAGAAGGATTGCTGATACCAACTTCTTCACAGATAGTTCCGATACTGGTATTGCCCTCTTCTAATAAACGTTTTGCCTTATCCATACGTTTCTTGACAAGGTATTGTTTAAAGGTCATATGGAAGGTGCTTTTAAAGACACGTCCAAAATAAACTGAATTTAAATATACATGAGAGGCGGTCTCAGTAATCGACAGATTTTCGTCTTGAAGATGTTCGTCAATATAGCTGACTGCTTCCGCCATATATTCTTTAAAATATCGGGTTTCATTTTTATCTAATTCTTCCTGGCGGACTTCGATCGCCCGGCACAAAATTTTGTAACATACATCAACTGCTTTTAAAGCAGAAAGATGATTTAGATTAGAATAATAATTCGTGAACTGATTTTTCATATCTTCATTCATACCATAACTATCTAAAAGCATAAACTGCACTTTTAGCATAATTTTATGTAGATATTGGCATTGCAAAGGTTCTTCCTTTGGTAAATGATATATAAAATCTATAAAGGTGTCTTTCAGTCCGGCGAAATCATTTTTTCGTACACTGTTTACAATTCGGATTTCTCGTTGTTCAGAAAGAATACTGTTGTTCTCTTCCTGTTCTTCGAAATCCTCTGGAATTGTAAAAGCACTGGCTCCAGAGGCACTCGCAATACCAAATAATTTCTGAGATTCTTCATAACTTTTACGTATTCCCGATATGCCTTTATAAGGTTTTGAAATAGACGCTATAATAGGACATTTTTCTTCGTTTTTTTCTTGTTCTAATAAAGATTTGATTTGTTTGACTGCGCTTTTTTCCTGAGTTTTTATAATAAACACATAATTTCCTTCTTCTGCTTCGAATTTCCAATGAGGAAAATCTTTGAGAACATGATTTTCAATCTCCTGGATAACAGCATATCTGGAAGCTTCGTAATCTAATGAATTTGTAATTTTGTAAATAAGATCAATATCGGCACAGACAGTAATGAAACGATCCTGGTTATCTGGCAGATTATGAAGTACAGAAAAAACCTCTCTGATTTTTTCTTCCGGAATCAGATTCTGAGCATATTTTTGTATTACGACCTGAAGAAAACTATCCCCGTCTTTTTTCAAAAGTTGTTCCCAGCTTTCATATTTTTCTTCGTTACGTAATTGATTTATACAGGTGTTATAAGCTCCGGTCATAGTAGAATAAAGCTGTTCATCATCAATTGGCTTAAGTAGATATGCATAAGCGCCTAAATCACAGGCATGTTTTGCATATTCAAAATCTCGATACGCACTTAGCACAACAAAAAGACATGGAATTTGTTCTTTTTGAATTTCTTCCATGACCATAAGTCCTGTCATTTGCTTCATGCGAATGTCGGTGAGAACTACATGTGGATGTTCACGACGAATAACTTCAAGTGCCTGCACTCCACTTTTTGCAGAACCAACTATTTCAAATCCCATATTCTCCCAGTCATAGGTATCCAAAAGCCCCTGCAATAAAATCGGTTCATCATCAACAATTACTAATTTCAGTAATTCCATACTCTTTCCTCACTTTTTTCTGACAGATATATTAAAACTATCATAACATATAATAATCTAATTTTAGTCTCTAAAATTAGAAAAATTTATCAAAAAAAATACATGTTATATAAAAAATCATACTTTGCAAAATGAATATATTTATATAACATGTATTTTTTTCTATTGAAGAAATCGTAGGAAAACGCAAGGGTTCTGTTAGGGAGTAAGTACATGCTTTCCGGCTAAATACCCGCTTGCCCAGGCCCACTGAAGATTGTAGCCTCCGCAGATGCCGTCAACATCCAACAGCTCTCCGGCAAAATAAAGTCCCTCTGTTAAAAGAGATTTCATTGATTTTATATCGATTTCCTGTAAGCTGACACCTCCTGCACAGACTTGTGCGTTGTCAAAACCGTTTGTGTCAGAAATATGAATCATACAGCATTTTACAGCATTACACAGACTGTTTATGTCGCGCTCGTGAAGAGTATTTAATTTTGCAGAAAATCGGATTCCGGAAATTCGTATGATTTCCGAAATCAGTTTTGTATGGAGTATTCCGGAAAGTAAATCTTCTGGTTTTGCATTTGGATGAAAAGTAAGCAAATGTTTTTTGCGGTCATGAAGCATTTCTGTGAATCTGGAAGAATTTAATTCTGGCAGAAAATCAATCATGACCTGAGTGTGTTTCTTCTCATATAAAGCTCTGGAAATATACCGGCTGATCTGAAATACGGGAATTCCAGAAATACCATAATTGGTAATCTGAAGTTCTCCGGTATCGGAAGCAACGGATTTTCCATTTATAACAGCTGCAACCTTAGCATCAGTCCGGACTCCGGAAGCTTTGGCAAAAAGAAAAGAATCGGCCTTTAATTGTACCAGCGCCGGAACGACCGGGACGATGGAATGCCCCAATGATTTCGCTAATGCGTAGCCGCTTCCGTCGGAGCCGAGTTTCGGAGAAGCCTTTCCACCAGTTGCCAAAATTACCCGGTCTGCATGAAATATACCATGATTTGTCTGGATTGAAAAATTCTTTTTTGTACGAAAGATTTCTGTAACCGTTGTATCCCGGTGAATTTCAGCACCCAGCTCTTTTAAGCGATTATCCAGAACCGAACGAACTACTGCTGCCTGGTCACATCGCGGATAGATATAACCATTTCTGGATTTTAAAAGGAGTCCCAGTTTTTCGAAAAAATGCATTGCATCCGGACAACCAAAGTCTTTTAGAACAGAAGAAATCATTTCCGGTGTATCACTTCGGAAATAGTTTTCGGACATATCCTCATTCGTCAGGTTGCAACGGCCATTCCCTGTAGAAAGAATCTTCTTTCCAAGGATATCTTTCTGGTCAAAGATAATAACATGAATATCTGAAGTTGTCTCAAGCGCGGCAATTCCCGCCAGCATACCGGAGGCGCCGCCTCCGATGATTGCAATTGTATTCATATAGTTCTCCTTATAAAATGATTTCAAATGTTTTGATGTTAAAGATCGCTTACAAGACCTTCTCTTACCATGTATTCTAATGACATTAAAATTCCAAGTTTAGCATGCTGCCAGGTAAGTCCACCCTGAAAATATACAGCGTATGGTTCTTTGATCGGTCCATCAGCACTCAGCTCGATTGAAGATCCCTGTACAAATGCACCGGCTGCCATAATTACATCACTATCGTATCCCGGCATCGGCCATGGTTCAGGTGTCAGATAAGCATCGACCGGTGCCGCTGCCTGAATTCCCTTACAGAAAGCAATAACACCTTCTGGAGTTCCAAGTTCTACAGCCTGAATGATATCATGACGACTTTCTGAACCGTTTGGAATAACACCATATCCTAATCTTTCATAAATATTCGCTGCAAAAATAGCACCTTTTAATGCACTCGCAGTAACCGTAGGTGACAGAAAAAGTCCCTGAAAGAAGGACTGCATAACACCAAGAGATGCACCGACTTCTTTTCCAAGGCCCGGAGAAGTCAGACGATATCCGCAGTTTTCGATCAGGTCTGTGCGACCTGCAATATAACCACCAATTGGGGCAAGTCCACCACCCGGATTTTTGATCAGAGATCCAACAACCATATCAGCACCGACATCACTTGGTTCAATTGTCTCGACAAATTCTCCGTAGCAGTTATCTACCATACAAATGACATCTGGTTTAATGCTCTTTACAAAGGATATCAGTTCTCCGATTTGTGTAACAGAAAAACTTGGTCTTGTCTGATAGCCTTTAGAACGTTGAATTGTAACAAGCTTCGTTTTCTCATTAATTGCTTTTTTGATATTTTCATAATCAAATGTACCGTCATCAAAAAGATCTACCTGACGGTAAGTAATCCCGTATTCAGCAAGCGAACCATTCGAAGGACGGATTCCAATCACCTCTTCCAATGTGTCATAAGGTTTTCCGACAGGAGATAATAATTCATCTCCCGGGCGAAGGTTTGCAGCAAGCGCAAGTGCAAGTGCGTGTGTTCCACAGGTAATCTGAGGTCTTACAAGGGCGCTTTCTGTATGAAAAATTTCTGCGTAAACTTCTTCAAGAGTATCACGGCCCGGATCATCATAGCCGTAACCACTGGCATATTTAAAACATCCGGCATTGACTTTGCATTTTTGCATTGCATGAACCACTTTTAACTGATTGTATTCTGCCACTTTATCAATGGCGTCAAAACGTTCTTTTAATGAATCCGAAATCTTGGTTCCGAAATCATAAACTTCCTTTCGAATTCCCATTTCCAGATACATATCTTCTATATTTAACATGATTTTTCCTCCAAAATTTTCTTTTTGATTGATTCAAGCATCACATTCAAAATTTTCTCTTCATCATAATTGTAATCTTTTTTGTTGATCCAGGTAACATGACCTTCACGTTTGAACCAGGTAATCTGTCGTTTTGCAAAATGTCTGGTATCACGTTTGATTTTATAGACAGCTTCTGAAAGAGTACACTCTCCGTCCAGATATTCCAGAATTTCTTTGTAGCCAAGTCCTTGCATGGAAACCATATTCCGATTGTATCCTCTTTCTTTCAAAGCCTGGACTTCTTTTACAAGTCCTTCTTCGATCATCTGATCTACACGCATATCGATTCGCTTGTAGAGATTCTCACGATCATCATTTAATACAAAATACACAAACTGATATGGTGATTCTTTTTGCCGTTCTTGTTCATTATGTTCAGAAATTTTTGTTCCGGTCTTTTTATAAAATTCCAGTGCACGGATGACACGCTTGATATTATTTGCATGAATGGCATCGGCTGATTCCGGATCCACCTCACGCAGGCGTTCATGCAAAGCTTCGGCGCCATACCCTTTTGCAAATGTTTCTAATTCTGCACGAAAGGAAGTATCATTGTCGTTATCCGTGAAATCAATATCGTTTAGAAGAGCCTGGATGTAAAATCCGGTTCCACCAACAACAATCGGTATATGGCCGGACGCATAAATCTTCGTCATGGCCTCTTTTGCCATTTGCTGAAAACGTACTACATGAAATTCATCAGCAGGATCTAATTCATCTATCAGATAATGGGGAACTCCCTGCATTTCTTCCGGACGGATTTTTGCGGAGCCGATATCCATATATTTGTATATTTGCATAGAATCAGCAGAGATAATCTCTCCACCGATTGCCTTTGCAAGTCCGATAGATGCTTTTGTTTTTCCGACTGCCGTCGGGCCTGTAAGAATAATCAAAGGTTTCTTTTTCATGGTTTTTTCATCCTTTAATATGGTTATACAATTCTCTTAAACTTCTTTTCTAGTTCCCGCTTTGACATAGCAATGATCGTCGGGCGTCCATGAGGACAATGATATGGATTGTCCAGAGAAAGAAGTTCTGTAATTAATGTATCTACTTCTGCTGCACTTAGGCGCATATTCCCTTTTACCGCAGCTTTGCAAGACATAGATGCAATCTTCTCATCGATAAGATTAGAAGGCGCATTACGATTGAGCTCATCGGACAAATGATCGATCATTTCCATTAACAGTTCTTTTTTTGCAATGCCAAATAAGTTATCTGGAACAGCGCGCACTGCATAAGAATCTTGTCCAAACTCTTCAATTTCAAACCCGATTCTTGTGAATCGGTCCATGTATGAATTCAGAAGTTCTGCCTCCTGCATAGACAAGTTCAGGATGATTGGCGGGCTGATGATCTGAGAAGTAAATTCTCTTGTACTCATTCCTTTTAACGTACGTTCATATAAAACACGCTCATGTGCGGCATGTTGGTCGATGATATACAGGTTGTCGTGAAATTCGACCAGCCAGTAAGTGTCAAAAACTTGTCCGATAATTTTATGTTCGGCTTTTGCCTGTGGCTCTAAAAGCTTTTCCTCAAAAAAGTTTAATTGTTGAGGTTTTGGTGCAGGTGCATAATTTTGCGTCTCTTCTATGCGATCAGCTTTTGTTACAGGTGCTTCCGAAACTATTTCCGGTTGTTTTGGTATTTCCGGTTGTTTTGGTATTTCCGGCTGTTTCTGTATTTCTGCATGTTTTGGTGCATTCAGAGATTCATGATAAGAGTATACCCTTTTTTTCATCTCATCCATGAAGTACTGAAGCTTGTCATCTTCCTTATTCGCAGGCACGGATTGTGTAGCAGGCTTTTCTATAGGTTTTTCTGTAAGCTTTTCTACAGGCTTTTCAGCAGATTTTTCTGTCGGTTTTACAGGAGCCGCAGGGCTTACAAGAGTATTAGGAGTTGCCTTGACGGATTTTACATCATCGAGTGTTACTTGCGGTATCAATTCTTTTTCATGGAGCCCCTCATCCACTGCAGCGTACAAAGTATTATAAATCTCCTGCTGATTGTTAAAGCGTACATCCATTTTTGTCGGGTGAACATTGACATCCACATGTTCAGTGTCCACATCTAAATATAGCACAACAAAAGGGTATTTATGCTGCATTGTAAAATCTTTGTAACCATCTTCGATTGCTTTGGAAATGATACTGCTTTTGATGTATCTTCCATCTACAAAGTAATTCTCAAAATTGCGATTTCCCCTGGAAATCAGAGGTTTCCCAAGGTAACCGGTAATATGAATGCCTTTTCTTTCAAAATCGACTTCTATCAGATTAGAAGCAATTTCGCGTCCATATACATGATAGATCACATCTCTCAGGTTTCCGTTTCCGGAAGTATGTAATTTCACCTGACCGTTATTGATAAAGCGAAAAGAGACTTCCGGGTGTGATAAGGCAAGTCTTGTTACAAGATCCCCGACATGACTGGCTTCTGTCATGGCAGTCTTTAAAAATTTTCGTCTGGCAGGAGTATTATAAAAGAGCTGGCGGATTAAAAATGTTGTACCATCCGGTGCTCCGGCGTCTTCCATAGTCTCTTCTTTTCCACCTGCAATTTTATAACGCACACCAAATTCAGATTCTTTTGTCTTTGTTAAAAGCTCCACTTGGGACACAGCTGCAATACTGGATAACGCTTCGCCGCGAAAACCAAGAGAGGAAATATGCGACAGATCTTCTGCACTTCGTATTTTGCTGGTAGAATGGCGCAAAAAAGCAGCCCTTACGTCTTCTTTATCAATTCCGATGCCGTTATCTGCAATACGCATAAATGTAATACCGCCTTCTTTGATCTCGACAGTCACAGCAGTTGCACCGGCATCAATAGCATTTTCAGCAAGTTCTTTTACTACGGACGCCGGACGTTCTATAACTTCACCGGCGGCGATTTTATCAATTGTAATCTGATCTAGTACTTGTATTTTACTCATGGATTACCACCTGTTTTTCAATTTGTTCTGAAGCTGATAAAGGGTATTCAGTGCCTCGATCGGTGTCAGATTTCCAAGGTCTAATTCTTTTAATTCTTTTAATACATCATCATCTTTGACAGTGTCAAAGAGCGACATCTGTGCAAGGTCTACATCATCATACTTTTTTGCTTTCGGCTTGCAAGTATGCCCTTGGACCGCAATATCTTTGATGCGGCTCGTGATATCTGTATGTACCAGTTCTTCTACAATTTCTTTCGCACGGTCTGTCACAGATTCCGGAACGCCTGCAAGCTTTGCAACTTGAATACCATAACTTTTATCAGCGCCGCCTTTGACGATTTTTCTAAGAAAAATAATATCATCGCCTTTTTCTTTTACAGCAATACAGTAGTTATTCACATTATCGATTTTTCCTTCGAGTTCAGTCAGTTCATGATAATGCGTTGCAAATAATGTCTTTGCACCAAGTAATTTACTATTACTTATATGTTCGATAACTGCCCACGCAATACTTAATCCATCAAATGTACTTGTTCCACGACCAATTTCATCCAAAATCAAAAGACTCTTGCTTGTTGCATTTCTTAAAATATTGGCAACTTCCGTCATCTCGACCATGAAAGTACTTTGACCGCTTGCGAGGTCGTCGGAAGCACCTACACGAGTAAAGATTCGGTCCACCAGTCCGATATCTGCTTTAGATGCCGGAACAAAGGAGCCAATCTGAGCCATAAGAACGATAAGGGCAGTCTGTCTCATATACGTTGATTTTCCGGCCATGTTCGGACCGGTGATAATTGCAATTCTGTCTTTTTTATCATTCAGATATGTGTCATTCGCGATAAACATATCATTTGGAATCATCTTTTCCACAACCGGGTGGCGGCCGTCTTTAATATCAATGACACCTTTTTCATTTATTTTCGGTCGTACATAATTATTTTGCTCAGCGACAAGTGCAAGAGAAGCAAGCGTATCAATCTGGGCTATGATTTTGGCAGTATTCTGTACACGGACAACATCTTTTGCTACTTGATTTCTTATATCACTATAAAGCTCATATTCGAGTGAATAGAGTTTATCTTCGGCTCCGAGTATAGTATCTTCCAGTTCTTTTAATTCCGGAATAATATATCGCTCAGCATTTGCAAGTGTCTGCTTTCTTGTATAATAATCCGGAACAAGATTTTTGAAAGAATTTGTTACTTCCAGATAGTACCCAAATACTTTGTTATATTTGATCTTCAGATTCTTGATGCCGGTCTTTTCACGCTCATCACTTTCCAGTTTTGCGAGCCAGTCTTTTCCATCGGATTTCGCATGGCGAAGTTTATCGACTTCGTCATTATAACCATCGCGGATAATACCGCCCTCTTTCATAGCAAGCGGAGGATCTTCTTTGATTGCATCTTTTACAAGTGTACATAGATCTTCCAGAGTATCAAGTTCCTCATAGAGTTCTTTTAAAAGCGGACTGTTCATCTCGCTTAAAATATATTTCACATGCGGAAGCATGGAAAGAGAGCTTTCAAAAGCAATCATATCCCTTGGATTTGCAGACTGATACGTAATTTTACTGACAAGACGTTCCAGATCATAGACAGGTGCAAGGTACTCGCGAATCTCTTCTCTTGAGATTGCGTGATCTAAAAGCTCTTGTAAAGCGTCCAGCCTTTTTTCGATATCTGTTTTCTGCACGAGTGGCTGCTCGATATATTTTCGAAGTGTTCTGGCACCCATTGCAGTTTTTGTCTTATCCAATACCCAAAGGAGAGAACCTCTCTTTTGCTTTTCACGCAGTGTCTCACAAAGCTCGAGATTCCGTCTTGTAGAACTGTCAAGAAGCATATATTTTCCGGCTGCATAAGGAATCAGCCGTGACATATGGGAAAGAGATGTCTTCTGTGTTTCTTTTAAGTAAATCAAAAGCGCACCGGCAGCAATGATTCCACAGTCATAGTCGGTAAGTCCAAGACCTTTTAAGGAACTGACTTTAAAATGTTCTTTTAAAGTGTCCTGACAGATTGCATCGTCAAAGTACCAAGGATCAAGAGAATAAATTGTTATTCCGAGACGATTCTTTAAATCATCAATGTCCATTCCACTCATAAAAAATGCTTCATTACAGATAAGTTCGGATGGCATAAGTTTATAGATCTCATCAAACAGCTTCTCTTCTGTATCAATCTCTGTAACAAAATAATCACCGGTTGTTACATCAGCAACCGATAATCCAAAATGGTCTTCTATATAGACGATACACATAATATAATTATTTTTTGTTTCATCTAACGCCTGCATATCCAGATTCGTACCAGGTGTAGCAATCCGGACAACTTCACGCTTTACAATTCCCTTTGCAGTTGCAGGGTCTTCCATTTGTTCGCAGATTGCGACTTTGTATCCTTTCGATACAAGTCTATTTAAATAACCGTCTACCGCATGAAATGGAACGCCACACATCGGTGCACGTTCTTCTAATCCGCAGTTTTTTCCGGTCAAGGTAATATCCAGTTCTTTTGACGCAACCAATGCATCGTCAAAGAACATTTCGTAAAAATCACCAAGTCTATAAAATAAAATGCAGTCTTTATATTCTTCTTTTGTTTTCATATATTGCTGCATCATAGGTGTTAATTCTGCCACTTTTTTCTCTCCTCTTTTGTATATTCATCATATGATCTTTGGGCTTTTTCGCCCTGGCATCATTTCATTATAACATCTTGACCCTTTTCATGGAAGAATAAATTTGATATAGATTTGTAGTTGAAGTCAAAACTATATCATGTGATGAACAGGCAATGGTTCCCCGTAAAGTAGGTGAAGTAGATATCCGGAAAGAAATATTCCAATGGCACATAGAAAAGAAAATATAAATGCAAATGGAAGGCAGATTTGTCCGAATAATTGAAATGGCATGGAAGAATAATCCCAGACTTTCAAATGATACCATTTATTAACAATAATGCCTGTAACAAATTCCATACTTACAACAAAAATGGTACATCGTATCGTTTGTTGTAAAATAGAATCCTGCCACTCGGTAAGCTGCCCTTGCCAGGTAAAAAACTGCATGCAAAGACCGCCAAGGATAAACATACTTTCGTGAGAATATCCACGGAAAATTATCTCGATCCCATAATAAATACAACCACCAACCGCCCAAAGTACAAGATATTCACTAATTTTTTTTGAAATATAGCTTGTATTATTTCTACCTTTTTTCATGTAAAAACGCCCTCACTATCTGTTCTTTTCAAATAGTGTGAGCGTTTTTGATATGATTTATGATACCTGTTCCCCGATATAATAAAATCCTTTACACTGATTAAGTTTTACATTTACATAGGATCCGATCATGGATGCATCTCCTGGGAAATGTACAAGAATGTTGTTGCTTAATCGTCCGGTTACCATGGTACTATCATGGTCGCTGACAGATTCTACAAGTACTTCCTGAACAGTACCTTCATGTACTGCACATACTTCAGCAGCAATTGTCTGAACTTCTTTTAGCAGTCGGTCAAAACGGTCTTTGACAACATCTTCAGGTACCTGATCTTCCATTGTGGCAGCAGGTGTTCCGGTTCTTTTAGAATAAATAAAGGTAAATGCACTGTCATAACGTACTTTTCTTACTACGTCTAAAGTTTCCTGAAAATCTTCTTCGGTCTCCCCCGGAAAACCAACTATGATATCTGTAGTAAGAGAAATGTCGGGAACTGCTGCACGAATCTTATCAACCAGTTCCAGATATTGTTCTTTTGTATAACGGCGATTCATCTTTTTCAAAATCCGACTGCTTCCAGACTGTACCGGAAGGTGAAGATGTTTGCAGATTTTTTTGCTTTTTCCCATAACTTCGATTAATTCATCCGAAAGATCTTTTGGATGAGAAGTCATAAAGCGGATTCTGTGAAGGCCTTCGATTTGTTCAATTTTTTGTAGTAGTCCTGCAAAGGACAACGGTTCATCTAGATTCTTTCCGTAAGAATTGACATTCTGTCCGAGTAGCATTACTTCTGTGACGCCATCTGCTACAAGACGTTCGATCTCACGGATGATAGCTTCTGGTTTACGACTTCTCTCTCGGCCTCTGACATATGGTACAATGCAATAACTGCAGAAGTTATTACATCCGAACATAATATTCACTCCTGATTTAAAGGAGTATTTTCTGTCAATCGGAAGATCTTCCACAATCTTATCTGTATCCTGCCAGATGTCAATAATCATTCGCTTATTTTCATAGCAGGCTGTAATAAGCTCAGCAAATTTATAAATGTTATGTGTTCCAAATATCAGATCTACGAATCGGTAACTTGTACGGAGCTTTTCTACAACCTCCGGTTCCTGCATCATACAGCCACAGAGCGCAATTTTCATATGCGGATTGTTCTTTTTATGTGATTTAAGCTGTCCGAGGCGTCCGTATACTCTCGTATTCGCATTTTCACGGACTGTACAGGTGTTGAAAATCACAAAATCGGCTTCGGCTTCCGGAGCTTCTTTATAGCCGATTTCAAGCAAAATACCGCTCAGCTTTTCGGAGTCGCGAGCATTCATCTGACAGCCGAATGTGACGGTTGCGAAGGTCAAAGGTCTTCCTGCTTCTTCAGATTCTCTTCTGACATATTCTTTCGCTTTTTCTATGTAATAATATTGTCTTTCCGGTTCCTGTACCGGTGCCGGATCAGACAAATTGATTTCTGGTTTTATCGTACTCATAATCAATTCCTTTCAATATATCTGTAATAGAAGTTTTCCGGATATCCCGGTCTTCACACAGAGCGTCCAAAGACGAATATTTATCTCGAAGTTCTGTATTGATCACACTAAGAAGCATGACCGGATCATTGGGTAATTTCATGAATGCATCTATCCTTCCTGATAAATCTTAGTTTCTGTTACAAGAATCTGAGGCTTGATATCCAGCTCTTCTGATGGAACTTCATACAATACTTGCATATCAAAAGCAAGTGCAATTGTATGAAGATGCGGATGTGCCTCCAGATATCGATCATAATAGCCGCCACCGTAGCCAACTCGGTTACGTTTCGCATCGAATGCAACTCCCGGCATGATCATAAGACCGTCTTCTGCAATAGCGGGAATTCCTTCTTCCGGTTCTAAAATTCCATAAGAGCCTGGCTTTAACTGATCAAAGGAGGTAATCTCATAGAAATCCATTGTTTCTGCATGTACGCGCGGAACCCATACAGACTTGCCAAGTTTCCAGGCTTCCTGGATCAAAGGTCTTGTACCTACTTCACCACCAAAATCAATATAACAATATATATCGGTAGCTTCCCGGAAAATATCAAGTTCTGAAGTAACACGGCAGATTTCATCCGTTGCAGATTGCCACAGAATCGGATCCAGTTCTTTTCGCTGTTTGCGGATAAAATGTCTAATTTCCTTTTTTTCTTCCATATTTTTCACCTAGATTTGTAATGCTTCCGTCTGCTTCTTGAACAGAAATGTTATCAAGTTGTCCACGAAGATTTCTACGGACACTGTCAATATATTCTTTTCTTAAAATCAGTTGTTCTTTTAATTCTTCATCACTTAATCCTACTTCTTTGGATTTGTGGTACAGCTCATTAATACGAGCAATTTTACTTTCATCCATGTGTTGTCGTTCCTTTCTAAATACAATGAATGCATCATCTATTTATCTTACACTATCCAGAACAAGAAGTCTACAAAAAAATCAGCTTGAGTAATTTTCAAGGAAACCGTAAAGTTCTTCCGTATTTTTTATATATTTTCCATTTCGTATTTCCTGTCTTAGAGACTTCGGAAGATCATCGTAATGAATATCTGTATATTCATAAGCAGTTGTTCGATCACCAAGATAGACTACAATATATCCATTTACTTCCATAAGGTAAAAGCATTCATTTTTCTTTGTTGTGCTGTCAGTCTCGATGGCAGGCTGCTTTGTTTTTAACTGCTGTTCTTCGGAACGAATATTTTCTGCTCGCTCTTTTGCTTTTTGATAACTAAACTGATATGCAAACGTCATTGCAATAATTGCAATCGTACAACAAGTTAAAAAGCCAATACTGTACTTATTTTTCATGGAAATGTCTCCTTTTTAAGCACAGTATTGGCAGCAATCATATCTTTCATACGTTAGGAACGAAATAAATGAGCTTTTTTACATACTTTTACTAACATAGTACCTTTTGGCATAGAAGCCATTTCTTTTTCAGTAACACCGCCAAGGCGTACAAGAAATACTCCGTAGACTACAACAGCAACAGGTAGTGCAATAACAGTTGCGACTCTTGTTCCAACAAATAATTCAAATAACAAATGAACTACAAGTGTTACGATACCCATAATTACTGAAGCAATGATAGGGATTATAAAAGTCTTCTTTTGTTCCTGGACATATCCAATTCGTTCACGGAGTGCATGTGCATTTAAAATACAAGTTGATAGTGAAAATACGATTTTACTTAATACAACTGCATAAATTCCCCATTTAAATACGACCATCATAAGGAACAGCGAAATGATATGTATAACAAGTGAAATTGCGGCACTCTTAACCGGTACCATCATATTATCAAGTCCTTGAAGCACAGCATTTGTGACTGTAGACAGATTGTAAAAAATAACTGAAATCGCACCCATCTGTAACAATACTCCGCCAAGTGTATTATTCTCAGTAAAGAATAATAAATCTAACAGAGGTTTTGCCAGTACAATAAATCCAGCAGCACAAGGAATGGCGATGATCATATTGAATCGGGTGAAAATATCTATCTTTTCGTGTACCTGTCTTCGATTTCCTGTCTTAGCTGTCAGTACAATACTAGGAATCAGCGACGAACCAAACGCACTGGATATTGCTAAAGGTACATTCATCAGTGTGTCGTATTTACCGGTCACAATTCCTAAAAGTGCGGCATACTCACTTTCTTTATGTCCCTGAATCGACATGATCGTGCCGAACATGGCATTATCTACAACTCCGCAAAGATTGTAAACAGTTGCACTTAAAATAACAGGTGCAATGGTTGCCATAAGTACTTTGAAAACTCTTTGGTAACTTTCTACAGAATTTCCGCGATCGCGTCTCATCTGACTGCGGAATTTCTTTCGGAATGCTAAAAATAAAAATAACAAAAAAAGTAATGCGGCAAGCGCTCCCATAACGGTACCAAGTGTACCACCGGATGCGGCATATGCAGCTCCGTAAGAATTGTTATTTTTTTGAGCAGCAACCTCTTTTCCAACTTTCAAAAGCATGTATGCGCCAACGACACTTACTACTGCATTGACGATCTGTTCAATGATCTGGGATACTGCTGTCGGCACCATGGATCCATTTCCCTGGAAAAATCCGCGAAATACTCCTAATATTGCAACAATTAAAATACATGGAGCCAATACTCGAAGGGCATATGCACTCATTTTCATTGCCATAAAATTAGAGGCAATGAAATCAGCACCGAAAAATATAATTGCACCAACAATACCTCCGGCTGCAATTGCAAAGGTCATAGCACCTCGAAATACCCGGTAAGCATTCTTATATTGTCCCGTTGCAAGTCTTGCAGACACAAGTTTTGATACTGCAAGAGGAAGACTGTAAGACGTCAGTGTCAATGCAATGGCATAAATCTGGAATGCGACACCATAATATCCCATTCCTTTATCACCAAGGATATTTACAAGCGGAATTCGGTAAACAGCACCAATAATTTTTGTAATAACTCCGGCAATTGCCAGAATAGATCCTTGTACCAGGAAATTCTTCCCGGCCTGGCTTTTATTCTCACTCATAATTTACTCCAATTTATCGTAATATATTTAATTTATTTAAAATCTCGCGCTGGAGATTTTCCATTTCGATTCGCTCATCATCTTCCATATGATCATAACCTGAAAGATGAAGAACAGAATGTGCGATCAGAAATGCATATTCACGCTTTGTAGAATGTCCATACTCTTCAGCCTGTGCAAGAACTTTCTCTTTAGAAATAACAATATCACCAAGCAAAAGCTCTCCGGTCTCAGGATCAAAACAATCCTGAGAACTTTCGAAATGAGAAAAATCTCCGGGCTTCTCATATTCCAGCATCGGAAAAGAAAGCACATCTGTTGCGCGGTCGATTTCACGAAAATCACGGTTCATTTCGTGAATTTCATCATTCATAGTAAGTAAAAGATTTACTTGAACTTCGTAAGGGCAGTGTATATATTCTAATGCTCCATTGATGACTTCTTTTGCAAGAGTCTCACAATCGAAAGGGAGTTTTAATGCCCCTTCTTCTTCATAAAATAATGTCATGATTTTCTCCTTTTCTGGTTGTTTCGATTCCTGGATTTATTTTCGTATTTTGTCTCGTATTCTTCGTAAGCTTTTACAATCTTTTGTACAAGAGGATGGCGCACAACATCTTTACTTGTAAGTCTGCAAATGCCAATGTCATTGATTTTTCCAACAACACGCACTGCGACATCAAGACCGGAAGTCTGACCGGATGGAAGGTCTTTTTGTGTTTCATCACCGGTAATTACAACTTTAGATCCAAATCCAATTCTTGTTAAGAACATCTTCATCTGGGCAGGAGTTGTATTCTGTGCCTCATCCAGTATGATAAAAGCATTATCAAGCGTACGTCCTCGCATATAAGCAAGTGGTGCGACTTCGATCAAACCTTTTTCAGAATTTTTCAAAAAGCTTTCAGCTCCCATAATCTGATAAAGAGCGTCATAAAGCGGACGTAGATAAGGGTCAATCTTACTCTGCAGATCGCCTGGAAGAAAGCCAAGTTTTTCACCGGCTTCAATCGCCGGTCGTGTAAGGATGATTCTTCCGACTTCATTATTCTTAAATGCGGTAATCGCCATGGCCATGGCAAGATAAGTTTTTCCGGTTCCGGCCGGACCCAGACCAAAAACAATCATCTTATTTCGAATTTCGTCTACATACTGCTTCTGCCCCAGTGTCTTTGGCTTAATCGGTTTTCCCTGTAATGTGTGACAAATAATATCTTTATCTATCTCCAGAACATTTTCTTCGCTGTCTTCCATGGCAAGTGCCAATGTATAATTTACGTTCTGTTCAGAAATTGTATTACCACGGCGAGATAATTCTAAAAGCTGTGTAAGGACGTTCCTCGCACGCTCCACACAATGACTGTCACCCATGATTTTGACAACTCCGTCTCTGGAAATCAAAGTCACATGAAGGGAACGTTCAATCTTTTTTGCAAAAGCATCAAATTGTCCGAATATATTTGCCTCGTGTTCCGCAGGTATTTCAAGGACAGTTTCCATAATTCCCATATATTCTATTCTCCTAATGATTCAATTTGTTCTTCCTTGCTGGCAGGAAGCTTTGGAGTCTCAGATGGTTTTGACTGTCCGACTTTTTTTATAATTGTTAATGTGCCGGATAAGCAGCCCTCTTTTGACCCTGTGTCTATTTTAACATCATTCTGAATAATTTCTACCCCTTTTTTATTTAAATCCTCACAATATCTTAAGAAACGATGGTTCAGCAGTGTCTGAAGCTTATGATCGGTATATTTTTTAGTAACAGGTGAATATGGCGTCTGCCTGATACTTCCAATATAAATAGGAAGAAAAAAATGATCTAATAATTTCACTTGCACCTCTTTAGAAGTCATCGTGTAATATTTGTAAGGTTTCCAGTTAAAGAAAGGTGACAGACGATAGTTATCACTTCGAATGTACAGTCTCCAAAGTACTGGCTTTTGTATAGTCTGTTTCTTCTGGTAAGTTCTTGTAATTTTATCTTGATAGGAAATCTGTTCCTGAACGAAAATGTCTGCATCAGAATGACATGAACGATATCCAGTAATCTCTTGTGCATCATTTAAGATTGGAATCTGACCAGAAATCAGAATATCCCCGGGATGAATGTCGCTTCCTTCTTTTACCTGTGGAACTCCGCTCCTTGTAATCATATGAATGATTGTACCACTGCAGTCTGAGATAAGATCGGTAGGAGATTCCTTTTCTTCTGCAATCTGTTTTATATCCTCATTTTCCTTAATTTGAATAATTAAGTGAGTACCATCTACAGATGCAGATACCCAGATTATATCGTCATATTCTTTTCGAATATCTTTTGCAATACGTTCACAGTCTATCTGTGAACGTGGCATTCCCGGTGTCACATTTTTATGTTTTAAAAAATCCCTGATAACTTCTTCTGTTCTTGTTTGAGTCCCGAGTATTTCGATATCCCATACAAATCCTGACATAATAAAAAACAAGAATAATGCTACAAAAATTCCGAAAAAGAATAATTTACGTCTGCGATGTTGAAATAAATAAAAAGGCAGCCCATATTTTTTTATGATCTGTAATTGAGTTGATGTTTTGCGTGAAATGTGACGTAATTTTTTAAAGTCCTTGACAAAGACATTCATTTCACAAGAATTTCCGGATTTAGATACATCCCACATCTGGATTTTTTTGTAACTACATGCATTTAAAAATCGTTCAGTGCGTTGACCGGTAATTTGAATTCTGACATATCCATAAATATATTGAGATATTTTTAAAAGCAAAATCTGCCCTCCATTTTATGTCTGATATTCAATATTGTTGATGACTCCGGTAACTTTCATGTCATCATTTGTATAGTAATCTACTTGTAAATGTTTCCCGTGGATTCGAATCTGTCCGATCTTTGTTTCAATACGAACTAGCTGATCTGTATATTCTATAAGCCCACGGTAATTTTCAATACGTATTTCAGATTTTCCGAAAACCTCTATGCTAGGCGTTCCAAGAACAACATCAGCAGGAAAGCCAGAGAGACTTGTGGCTTTTCGTCTGGCATTTTCTAAATCTATGCTCATAATAGCTCCATTTCATGTAATAAAAAGCCGTCGGCAGAATGCGCACTGCGGCGTACAATGAAATATAATTTATAATAATGTATGAAATGGATTCGTTCATTTATAACTCTTGCGTATAAAAAGAGGCATATGATCGTTAAAATCATATGCCCCTTTTTCTAGAAAGCTCCGAGTATATCTTTTGCATTCTTAATTCTGTCTGATGCCGGAGGCTCAATTCCTTTTAAAGGATAATCCATACCGAGTTCTTTCCATTTGTATTCACCGAGTGTGTGGTATGGTAACACTTCTACTCGATCCACATTATGTAATGTAGAAATAAATTCATGTAGTCGAGTCAGATATTCATCTTTGTCGTTTCGCTCAGGAACAAGGACGTGTCTGATCCAGACAGGTTTTTGTATATCAGATAAGTAAGTCGCTAAATCTAGAATGTTCTGATTTGTATGTCCGGTCAAACGAATATGTTCCTTTTCGTCAATATGTTTAATGTCAAGAAGAATCAGATCCGTATACTGCATCAGCGTCTGAAATTTTTCAAAGAAAGGTTCTTTTCTTGTGAAAGGATTACCGCTTGTATCCAGTGTTGTATGGATTCCATTTTCTTTTGCTTTTTGAAAAAGTTCTGTCAGAAAATCAATCTGAAGAAGCGGTTCTCCTCCACTTACGGTAATGCCACCTTCATTCCCCCAGTAAGAACGATATCTGAGGGCTTTTTTTATCAAGTCATCCGTAGAAGTCAGTGTACCTGTTTTCATATTCCATGTATCAGGGTTATGACAGAACTGACAACGCATGGCGCAACCTGATGTAAAAATGACAAAGCGAACTCCTGGTCCGTCTACAGAACCGAAACTTTCTGTGGAATGAATGTAACCTTCCATAATAATGATCTCCTATCTTTGTTACTGATATTACATTTCTTTATGGCATGTTCTGGAGATTACATCTAACTGCTGCTCGCGAGTCAGGTCGATGAATTTTACAGCGTATCCAGATACACGGATTGTAAAGTTTGCATACTCTGGTTTCTCAGGATGCTCCATAGCATCGATCAGTTTTTCTGTACCGAATACGTTCACATTCAGATGATGTGCTCCCTGATCAAAGTATCCATCTAATACGTGTGCAAGATTTACACTTCTCTCCTCATCATTGTGTCCAAGTGCTCCTGGGCTGATTGTCTGTGTATTAGAAATTCCATCTAATGCAAGCTCATATGGAAGCTTAGCAACAGAGTTCAGGGAAGCAAGAAGTCCTGCTTTTTCTGCACCGTATGATGGGTTAGCTCCTGGAGATAATGGCTCGCCTGCTTTTCTTCCATCTGGAAGAGATCCTGTAGCTTTACCATATACAACGTTTGATGTAATTGTAAGGATAGATGTTGTCGGTGTAGACTCTCTGTAAGTATGGCATTTGTTCAGTTTGTGCATGAATTTCTTCAGAAGCCAGATTGCAATGTCGTCTGCACGGTCATCATCATTACCATATCTTGGGAAATCTCCCTCGATTTCAAAGTCAACAGCAATTCCGTCCTCGTCACGGATTGGTTTAACCTTTGCGTATTTGATAGCGCTTAAGGAATCTACTACATGTGAGAATCCTGCGATACCTGTAGCAAATGAACGTTTTACATCTGTATCGATGAGAGACATCTGTGCTGCCTCATAGTAATATTTATCATGCATGTAGTGGATCATGTTCAGTGTGTCAACGTACAGTTTAGACAGCCACTCCATCATCTCGTCATATTTAGCAAGTACTTCATCGATGTCAAGGTACTCAGATGTGATTGGCTGATAGTTTGGTCCAACCTGTGCTTTTGTCTTCTCATCAACACCACCGTTGATTGCGTACATTAAGCATTTTGCAAGGTTTGCACGAGCTCCGAAGAACTGCATCTCTTTACCAGTCTCTGTAGCAGATACACAGCAGCAGATGCTGTAGTCATCGCCCCATACCGGACGCATAACGTCATCATTCTCATACTGGATAGAACTTGTCTCAACAGAAATGCGAGCAGCAAATTTCTTGAAGTTCTCTGGCAGTCTTGAAGAATAAAGAACTGTTAAGTTCGGCTCTGGAGAAGGTCCCATGTTCTTTAATGTGTGAAGGAAACGATAATCGTTCTTTGTTACCATAGAACGTCCATCCTGTCCAAGTCCTGCTACTTCCAGAGTTGCCCATGTCGGGTCACCGGAGAACAGCTCATTGTATGATGGGATTCTTGCGAATTTAACCATACGGAACTTCATTACAAGGTGGTCGATCAACTCCTGAGCTTCTTTCTCTGTAATCTTACCATTCTTAAGATCACGGTCAATATAGATATCAAGGAATGTAGATACACGTCCAACACTCATTGCTGCTCCGTTCTGAGTCTTGATTGCTGCAAGGTATCCAAAGTATAACCACTGTACAGCTTCTTTTGCATCTTTAGCTGGCTGGGAAATGTCATAACCGTAAGCAGCAGCCATTTCCTTCATGTCACGAAGTGCTCTCATCTGATCTGCCAGTTCCTCACGAAGACGGAAATCTGTTCCTTTCATGCCATGTCTTGCGTAACGCTCGAAATCGTACTGTTTTTTCTCAAGAAGGAAGTCAATTCCGTACAGAGCTACACGACGATAATCACCAACGATACGTCCACGTCCGTAAGTATCCGGAAGACCTGTAATAATCTTGTTGTGACGAGCTTTCTTCATCTCTGGTGTATAGATGTCGAATACTCCCTGGTTGTGTGTTTTATGATATTTAGTAAAGATTTCATGCAGTGCCGGGCTTGGCTCATATCCATAAGTTGTACAAGCCTGCTCTGCCATCTTAATTCCACCGTAAGGCATGAATGCTCTTTTCAGAGGCTTGTCTGTCTGAAGACCTACAACCTGCTCAAGGTCTTTCATACTCTCATCGATATATCCTGGGCCATATGCTGTCAGTCCGGATACAACTTCTGTTTCCATATCAAGAACGCCGCCTTTTGCACGCTCCTCTTTCTGAAGTTCCTGAAGTCTTCCCCATAATTTGTTGGTTGCCTCAGTTGGTCCCTCCAGGAAAGATGCATCTCCATCATATGGAGTATAGTTGTCCTGAATAAAACTTCTAACGTCTACAGAATGTGTCCAGTTTCTTCCTTTAAATCCTGCCCACTGTTCGTACTGTGCCATATCTTTACGTCTCCTTTTCCTAAAGTGTTATTTCTTTTTACGGGCACAGTATAGCATCGGATTTTTCCCATTGCAAGTATTTAAATGAGTACAATTGATCAAAAAGCGCTTGTACTTGATTTTGTGCAATTTCACCGAGAAATTGCATTTTAAGGAGTACAATTCATGTGTTTTGTATGTAATTTTATACAAGAAATATTTGTTAAACTATTGACAAATTCGAGTAAAAGTAATAAAGAAAAAGAAGCACGAAAATCCTTGACTGGATCCTCATACTTCTTTTTTCTTATTGTAGATTGAGAAATAAATGTTAGTCAACAGTAGCAGTATGCATACTATTTATCTTCTCTTCTTTTTCTTCTCTTCAGTGCAAATCCACATGTTCCAAGTGAAGATACTGCCAGTGTCAGCCAGCCAAATACAGATGCTGGATCTCCTGTCTTAACTTTTCCACTTGTTTTTGTTGTATCAGTTCCGGAAGTATTCTTCTGGTCAGATGTCGGTGTTGCCGGAGTCTTTTTCTCCTCGGCAGAACTTGCTTTTACAAGTGCACTGATAGCTTTATTCAGATTCTCTGTTGCAGCATCTACAGTTGCCTGGTCTTTCTTCTCATTTAATGCAGCTTTTGCAGCACTGAGTGCATTCTGAAGTGCTTTCCAACTGTCTGCTGTATAGTCTGCTTCTTTTAAGTCATCAGCTGTTTTGATTGCTTTTTCAAGTGCTGTAGTAGAAACGGTCTCTGGTTCAGAAGGCGTCTCAGCTTCTTTTTGTACAAGTCTGTCAAGTGCATCTGTCATATGCTGGAGCTGGGTTTTAACTTCCGCACTTAATAAAGAATCTTTTTTCAGTAATTCTTCAGATTCTTCCAGCTCTATTTTCATAGAGCTCCAGCTGTCCGCTGTATAGTCTGCTTCATTCAGCGCTTTTGCTTCATCTACTTTTGCCTTTAATGCATCGATATCTTTCTGGTCGGCTGCTTTTGGCTGTGCAATATTCTCTTCTCCTACCTGGAATGTATAAGTGTAGTCTTCATATCCAAGTGCGTATATGGTCAGACTCCAGTAACCCGTTCCATCTGTTCCTGACGGGAGCTGGCAGCGAACGGAATCTGTCAGACCAAGCTGGATTCCCATGGATTTATGCATCCAGTTATCTGCGGCAAATTTTGTACCATAGCTTGCTTTAGCATTGGTGTAAGTTGCATCATCGCCATAATAAGTCCATTTTACTGCCTGCATATTCGCACCAAGGTCACCATAATTTCCATTGAAATCAACGCGAAGGAATTCTCCGAAACTTCCATCTCCTTCTTTTACTGTCGGCTCAAGGTCTGTTGCAGTTTTTAACTGACTGTCTTTCAATCCGGAATAGGTACCGGCAGCTCTTTCGCTGAATGAGAATGTTCCATCCGCATTTTGAGTAGCTGTTTTCAGACCATTTGTATTTTCTGTCACATCAGCGGTTGCGATATAAGACTTAAGATTTACTTCACCATATCCACCGGCTAGTGTGCCATCTTTTTCTACAACAGCATATTTTTCTTTGAAAGCTTCATAATCAGAAGTCTTTACTTTTACCGGAACATATTTCAGTCCTGTAACTTTGTAATCTTTTATGTTTGCTTTCACATCTGCAAATGCAACTTCCTGTCCGTCTGTTGTTACAAAGGTGTCTTTATCTTTCCAGTATGCCAGATTATATGTATTTCCATCTTTTGTCTCGATTACAGCTGTGCACTGGAAACTTCCTCTATGCAGTCCGTGATTTGTAGTTGCTCTTGTTACAACGTCAAAAGCTCCCTTATCTGATTCTCCACGGGAATCCAGCTCTTCGGAAGATTCGGTACTTCCGGCAGCAAGTACGCCTTCTGATGCCCAATATTCAGACCAGCTAAGACCCGCATACACATAAGTATACTCACTGTCTGTAACGGGTACCTGATATGTAAATGTATACTCTTTATATCCATCTTCTACGACGGTGATCGTAAAAGCATCTCCTGGTTTAGCATCTTTGAAGGCAGCTTGCGTAAGATCTAAGGATCCGTCTTCCTGAATCAGTTTTACAGCACCTCTTCCACTTGCTGCATACGACGTTCCATTCACAGTTACAGACTGGATTGATTTCAGATAAGTATTAAAATCTTCATCGGATGCAGCTTCTGTTTTTTCTAATGCCGGTGCATCGTTCTTTTCATTATACTGAGCCGGAACAGCTTCTGTATACATATTGAATGTTGTAGAAATATCTGCATATGTTCCGGATTTATCTTTTAATGTAAGTGTATATCTTCCCTTTTTAGGCTTGTTGTTAAATACAAGCGTTCTTGTAACATTTCCTTTTGCATCAGTTGTCACATTTACAGTATAAGAATCTTTAGCAACAACCGTCTTGTCTGAATCTGTTAATTCATATTCCTCCTGAAAATCCTCCGGAAGATTCGTAACTGTAACAGAACTCTGAATATTTTCCACATCTATAGAAGCATCCGCAACTGAAACTTTACCATCAAATTTTACTGGTACTTTCTGATTCATTGGAATTTCATAAATGCCGGCATCTGTATAATAAGTAACTTTGTTAATCGTCTGTCCCATCATAGATTTGTATGGCTCATAGGAAAGAGTGCATCCATGTGTTGTTGTTACAAAGCCCGTACTCCATGCAAGCTCAGATTTTCTCCAGATATTTTCCACCTGGCGAAGGCCGTAATTTCCACCTTCTTTTGTGCCAATCACAACACCATAAACTGTGTTAATAGAATCTGGCAGATTATCGAAATTCAATTGATAATCTCCATACTTTGTATTTGTAGTGAATTCAGATGTTACATCAGACAGTGTTGTCTTAGATGCACCTTTCACTTCACTAAATGACAATGTTCCATCAGCATTTACGGTTGCCTCTTTGTAATAAGATGGTGC
The DNA here is from genome assembly GCA_934307335.1 of uncultured Dorea sp. Taxonomy (GTDB): domain Bacteria; phylum Bacillota; class Clostridia; order Lachnospirales; family Lachnospiraceae; genus Dorea. Next base: position 40,344 of record CAKRCL010000003.1, read on the forward strand.
TTCAGATAAAATATAATAAGAATAGGAGGCACTTTCAAACAAAGCATCTTTTCCTTTATACTCTGTTGTACTTGTCTTTCCTTTATTCGTTACGGTAATAGAAACAGAACTTTCATCGGTAATCTGAGTATAATTTTTCAGAGCCTCCATATTACTGATTTTAACCGGAAATGTAATACCTGTAATGTCACTTCCATTCGGATCAACGTGATACGAGCCTGTTGCAAGGCCTGAATTTCTTGTTTTGTTTAATGTTGCTGAAGATACACTATCAACGCTTGTTACTCCGTCTGACTCATAAAAAGCCGCATAAGGAATGTTCATTAGAACATAACCTTCTGCTGTAACTTCAGCTTTTTTCAGTCCCTGAATCGCAGTATTCAGATCAGAAGCAGCTTTATCTACAGCATCTTGTGATTCTTTCTTTGTCAATGCATCTTTCGCATTTGTTAATGCACTCTCAAGAGCAGTCCAGCTATCCTTTGTATAATCAGATTCCTGATATTTACCCGCACTCTCGATTGCTTTTTCAAGAGAAGTTGTGTCAACTGCTACAGCTGTACTTGCTTCAGGAGCTGACTGAATTGCTTCCAAAGCGCCTTCTTTCATTGCGTTAGCAACAATCGTTGCACCTGATACTGCATCTGCCTTAAAATTTTTTACCGTAGTTTCTGTTGCAGACTGACCTTCTAAAGATTTCAACCCATTGAATTTTCCATTTTTTCCATTTAAAGCTTTATTAAAGTAAGTTTTGTTTTCGGAATCATAGGTTGCACCTGGAGTCACATCTACTTTACTGATTTTTCCATTTTCTACAGTAAGAGATACGGTTACATCATAATCGGACCAGTCATCATCAGATTTCGCTATTTTCGCAGAAGATACATATGTTCCATCTTTTGCAACTTTGTCACCCGTTACAGCCCATGCAGATACCGGGCAGATACTGGCCGCCATAGAGGCAGCCATCATAATAGTAATTACTTTGGTTTCGACATTTTTCTTCATCGTCTCCTCCTTAAAATTGGTTTATTGATAAAATTTATTAATAGTTAGAAATTTCTAACCTTTAATCAAAAAAATTAGGCTTCAGGATTTTCAATATTTTTTCAGATACGATTCCAATTAACGATCCTGTAACCACACCGGCAATTAGAAGTGCCGGCAGATAATAAAAAATATGAATATTGCTTACCGCAAACGCAGCAGCCGCCAGTTGTCCGATATTATGGAAAACTCCGCCACTGACACTTACTGCAAATACAGATAAGGATGATTTTTTCTTAAGTGTTACCATAATAATGTAACTGAGGATTCCTCCTGTAAGGCTGTAAAGCAGGGACATTCCATTTCCAAATAACAGTCCCATCAGAAGAATCCGGGTCAGAGAAATCAGGAATACATCTTTTTCACTCATATAATACAGTCCGGTTACAATAACCAGATTGGCAAGGCCTAATTTCATTCCCGGAATTCCGAAATTAATCGGCAAAATTGCTTCAACATAACTGAATATCATCGCAAGTGCGGTAAACACAGCACAGTAAGATACTTTCTGACTTTTCGTCATCTTATCATTCTCCTTTTAGATTTCCTAATTTGCAATTATGTCAATACTATCTGATTCTGACTTTTCAGAGTCATCGGATATCTCAACAACCAGTTTGTGTGGCAGGCAGACAATCGTCTGTTTATTTTTGCTGATGTGTCCCTGCTCTTTGCAATAACCGTCCGGGCAATCTGCTTCTTCCATCCAGACTTCTTTGTTTTGAATCTGTATGGTATTTATTCCCGAATCATTTTGAATTGTAATAGTCTGATTTTTATTTAAGTCATAAGTTCCATATAATTTTTGATCTACAGTAATTTTTACCATGTCTGCTTCACCTTGAGCATTTCCATAAACTCTTTGAATTAATAATAAAAATACAGCAACTATTAAAATAGAGAAAATAAATATCAGGTCTTTTTTTCTTTTTTTCAGCATACACATGTCCTTTCTGGTATGAATTCTATTAAACTCCAAGCCAGAGAAATATTCCTATCAATAAAATAGTTCGAAGTAATGTAAATAAAATTTCATTTCCACGAAGAGTCATCTTTCCCCAATGGGCATTTACAGCACAGTGTACATTACTTTTCGGACATATATCGATACATTTCTGGCACTGGAAACAATCGGAACTGACTGCCCATGAACCATGATCCGGAAGTTGTATATCAGAAGGACATTTCTTTGTACAACCACTACATTTAGGAATGCAGGAACGTCTGTCTCTTCTCAGCGAGAAGACCGGCAATACCGGAAGCAGTGAAAAGATTGCTCCCATCGGGCATAAAAATCTGCAAAAAAAGCGTTCCTGTACACACATACCAACCAGGATCAGTAATAGAATAATCAGTCCAGGTATATAGTTTGCGAGTTTCAGATTACCTGCATGAAGCATGGAAAATACATCCCATGGACTTGTCCCCTGTGCTTTGGAATAAATTCCGGCATAGCACATCAACACAATCACGAGCAATATCAAATATTTGCATACAGATAAGCGAGTACTTATCTTCTGGCTGAGAGTCACTGGTTTTTTCTTAAGCTTTTTGCAGCACCATACATATCCTGCACGAATTGCATCTCCCAATGTGCCAAATGCACAGGCAAAGCCACAGAAGAATCTTCCGAAAATAATCGTATAACCACAAAGGACGATCAGAACCGTAACAAAGGATGATACTAAAATCATCTCCCCCGCACCAATCTGGGTAAAAATATACTTAATTCCTGCAAAGGCAGCTGTATATGCGGAGGGAAATAACAAAAAGAAAAAAAGTTGTATTCCAGCCCGCAGCCATATATGTAATTTTTTAACTTTCTTTATTGTAAATTTATCTGTCAGATATTTTTCTAATATATTCACCTTAATTTCCTGCCTTCTGTAATGCATCTGCGACTGCATCCTTGATTCCTGTAGAGCTGAATGTTGCACCACTCATAACGTCAACTTCCGGTGTCTGGGCATCCAGTATTTTCGGAATAATTCCTTTTGCCGTTTCAAGATAGGTTCCATCTTCATTTTCAGCACTGACAATTTCTATATTTTTCATCTGACCATTTTCAATTGTTACTTTTAAATCTACAGGTCCCCCGAATCCGGTTCCTTTTCCTTCATAAGTTCCATCTGCATAACTATTTTTTGAATCAGAAGTATTATCTGTATCTCCATTCATGGAAGCCTGAAGTTTTGCAATCTGTTCATCTTTTGCCCGGACATTTAGTACTGAATTATACCCGAAGAGCAATACCACAATAGTTATAAACGAGACTGCCCGTACTATAAAATTCCTCATTATTTTTTTGCCCCTTCCAGTGCATTTTTACAAGCTTCTATAATCGCGTTTGATGAACAGGTTGCCCGGGATACTGCATCGATATTGTTTCCCATACCAACATTCAAGATTTGATCTACCACACCTGTGAATCCACTTTTACCATAAGCGGCTCTTTGAATATAGGATTGATTACTGTCATCACCATCGCCCCGAATATCTGTAATCGCAACAATCTGATCATTTCGTATCGTAATTTTCAGTGAAAGATTATAAGGTTCAAAATCCTGGTCATCATCTGGAACGCAAAGTGTTCTGCCTTCATAGATGCCATTTCGATAGACTGATCCTTCCTCCTGTGTGGCATCTTTTTTTTCTAATGTCCGTAATGCCTGGTTCAGATTCCGAAGTGCTTGATCAATTGTCAGCTGATCTGTTGCGGTTGTCAGTGCATCTTTCGCATCCTGGATACGAACCTGAAGGACTGCCCAAGTGCTTTCGGTGTATTCCTTTTCCTGTAACGTATTGGCTTCTTCCAAAGCTTTTTCAAGATCCGTAGTATCCAAAGACTGATCTGTTTTCTCGCCATTCGTTATCTTTTTTGCTTCTTCTAAAGCATTTTTAACTGCTCCGATCAAACCATTAGAACTATATGTCGCACCTGAAACAATATCTACATCGGTACTTTGCTGTTTCATCATATTTTTCAGGACTGCCATTGCGCGATTAAAGAAATCAGCATCATCTTTTTTTTCTATTACCAGAATTGCTTTGATGGTATGTTCCTGTATCACAACTGCAACTTTGACTTCACCATTATATCCTTCTGCCGTCCCATAATAGATTCCTTCATCATATGGAATCGTTCCGGTAATCTCCTCTGTATTTTCAGCAGTTGAGCTATCTGTGCCTGGCTTAGTTGTTTCTTGCGATGGCTCAATTGCAGCTTGTTTCAAAGCCGACCGCACTGCCTGAATCAGACCGGAAGAACTGTAAGTTGCTCCGGAAACTGTATCAACATTGGTCGTCTGCCCTGCTATGACTTTATCCAAAAGCGTAGAAGCCTTTTGAATATATTCACTTCCGTCCTTTGTCTCTACAATACTGATTGTTGCGATTTTTCCACCAGAAATATCTACTTTGACTTTCAGTGTTCCTCCAAATCCAGTTCCGGTTCCATAATACGTTCCATCTTTATAGGCAGCGGCATCCGTGACTGATTCAACTGTTCGTGAACTACCGGCGGCTGCACTGTTACCAGACTGGGACTGTCCAGTCTGACCATCGTCTTTTTCACCAGTCAGTGCATTTTTTACCGCACTTATAATTCCATTTGAGCTGTAAGTTGCACCCGATACTACATCAATATCCAGTGCCTGTTTTTCAATAATGTGATCAATTACTGCTTTCGCTCGATTAAAGAAAGCTGCATCATCTGAAGAACTTAATATTTCAATTGATATAATCTGCTTGTCTTGAATCTGGACTGCGACCGTAATCTCTCCGGCATATCCAGTTCCGGTTCCTTTGTATATCCCGTCCGGAAGATCAAACGATCCTTTTGCTGTATCAACATCTGCACTGGTTTGTTCGGACTGTTCCTGCTTCACATTCCCCTTTGCCTGCACTTCATATGTTGGAGGTGTATAATTTCCAAGCGTAGTTCCAACACACGCTGCCACCAAAATAATTGATGCAGCCGGAGCGTATTCTTTTATTTTTTTGATGATTTTTTCTTTTTCCATACTCTTTTTGCCGATCCTTTAAGTCTATTTTTTTACAATATGTGTAATCAGTTCAGAACTGAAAGTATTTGCAATTCCTTCTGATACATACAATTCATTGTTATCTGTCATAAGAATCATATCGAATTTATCACTATGTTTTTTCCAAAATTCGCATGCTTTGTCTTGTCCCATAATAAACAACGATGTGGATAATCCATCTGCAAGTGTTCCGTCATCGCTTACAATCGTTACTGATTTAAGTCCATTCTTTGCAGGATACCCTGTTGCAGGATCAATGATATGATGATAGGTTGTACCATTTTCCTCAAAATATCTTTCATATCCACCGGAAGTAATGACCGCCTTGTCTTTTGCTTCCAGAACTCCCAGATACTCATTCGTATCATCCGGGCTTTGCACTGCAATGCGCCAGGATGAACCATCAGGTTTTGCTCCTAAAAGCTGAACATTTCCGCCAAGACTAACCATACCGCTGGTAACTTTGCATTTTTTGTATATATCCATGATTCTGGATGAAGTATAACCTTTTGCAATCCCACCGAAATCAATCTTTACATCGGTAGGAAGAGTTATTTTTTTCTCATCTCTGTTATATTGAATCCGAGAAGCATCTACATTTTTAAGAAGTCCAGCTAATTCAGTATCCGAAGGAATTCTATAATTCTGTGTTGTAAATCCCCATGCATCCATAACCGGATAAATTGTAATGTCAAACACGCCATCCGTATCTGTATACAATTTTTCTGATTCATCCAACAGTGTTTCCGTATCTTCTGAAATCGTTCCAGTTCCGTTTTGATTCAACGCATATATTTCACTGTTTTCATCTCCTGTTGATAACAATGCATCCAGGCGTTCAATCTCAGCTTCTGCTTCATTAAGTGCCTCATCCGCATTATTGCCATAAGCAGTCAGTGTCATATAAGTATCCATAGCAAAGACATCTCTGCTTTGCGGTTCATCATTATTCGCAGTTTGATTTTCTGAAGTATCATCTGTCGTATCGGTTGTCTTTGAATTACAGGAAGTTAAGGTAAGACAGACTAACGTAAATATAATCAGTTTCTTTATGTGTTTCATATGGATCACATCCCATTCTTCTTTTATTATTTTAAAATAGTTAGCATTTTCTAACACTCAAGGAATATAACATGTGATGAAAAGGTGCGTCAAGAAAAAACCAACCAATTGAGAACTTTTCTCAATTGGTTGGTTTTTACACAAACTTGTTGCCCGCATCATTAATTCCATCACCCATAAATCCAACTGTATGACCATTTTTTCTTGCGGTTTATTTGACATTTAAATTCTTTAAAAATAAAAAATGGAGAGGCCACAACAATCAACGGTTATGGTCTCTCCTAACATGGATTTTATATTGCATGAAGTCCTTTTAAAGAAATGTCAAGAATCGGTGCGGAATGTGTCAGTGCGCCACTGGAAATATAATCTACACCAAGTCCGGTCAGTTTTTCGATATTTTCCTTTGTTACATTACCGGAACATTCCGTTTCTGCACGTCCATCTATAATTTGAAGTGCTTCCTTCATCTCATCGTAAGACATATTGTCTAGCATAATGATATCTGCGCCTGCTTCTACAGCTTCCTTTACCATATCCAGATTCTCGACTTCAACTTCAATCTTACGAACGAAAGGTGCATAGTCTTTTGCCATCTGCACAGCCTTTGTTACGCTTCCAGCTGCTCCTATATGGTTATCTTTCAAAAGAACGCCATCAGAAAGATTATAGCGATGATTGTATCCACCTCCTATGCGCACAGCATATTTTTCAAAAATACGCATATTCGGAGTTGTTTTTCTTGTATCCAAAAGTTTCGTTTTAGTTCCGGCAAGCAATTTTGCAACAGAATTAGTGTATGTTGCAATTCCGCTCATACGCTGAAGATAATTTAAAGCGACCCTTTCTCCAGACAACAGAACTCGAATATCTCCGGTCACAACAGCAAGAAGATCTCCTACTTTTACTTCATCACCGTCTTTTTTATAAAATTCTACCTTGGTTTTTTCATCTAAAAGTTCGAAAACACGCTGGAACACATCCAGACCGGCTATGATTCCATCTTGCTTGCAGATCAGGTTGACTTCTCCTTGAACAGCATCTTTCATGACTGAATTTGTGGTTACATCTTCGCTTGATATATCTTCTCTTAAGGCTTCTTCAATCAGATGATCCGCCTGTAATTTCATAGTAATGGTATTCATATTATGCTCCTTACTGTAAATATAATTTCAATATAATTATGATGATTATGCAGTTGCTTTAGTTAATTTTGAAGCCGTGATTTTATGAGCGGCTCTTTTAGCAAATACAAGACTTTCTAATAATGAATTGCTTGCAAGTCGATTCTTTCCGTGAACACCGTTGCAACTTGTCTCTCCTACTGCATATAAATTTGGCATAGATGTATGACTATCGGAGTCGACCCAGATTCCACCCATAAAGTAATGCTGAGCCGGCACGACTGGAATCCACTCTTTTGTCGCATCATAACCTTCTTCCAGGCAATGCTGGTAGATATTCGGAAAATGACTTAGGATTATCTCATTCGGAATCTTTTCTAATGACAGCCACACATGATCTGTCCCATCCTTTTTCATCTGTTCCTGAATGGCTTTTGTAACAACATCTCTTGGAAGCAGTTCATCTACAAATCGATTTCCATTTTTATCATACAGAAGAGCGCCTTCACCACGCACAGATTCGGAAATCAAAAATCTGCGTCCCGGTTTTTTAGAATAAAGTGTTGTTGGATGAATCTGTACATAATCCAAATGTTCCAGTCTGATTCCATGCTTTTTTGCAATATCAATGGCATCTCCAGTCAGATGCGGAAAGTTTGTAGAATGCTTATAACGGCCTCCGATACCGCCGCTTGCAAAAATAGTCTGATCAGCATATATATTCAGTTTGGTATGTGCTTTTGTTTCAGCAGTCACTCCTGTACACACACCACCGGAAATAAGTATATCTGTCATGGTTGTATATTCTAAAATCTGAATATTGGACCGTTTTTTTACTTGTGAAAGAAGTTTGCTCGTAATTTCTTTTCCAGTAATGTCTGCATGAAACAAAATTCTCGGTCTGGAATGAGCACCTTCTCTTGTGTATTGAAGCTTTCCATCTTTTTTTTCAAATTCAACACCATATCCGATAAGATCTTGAATCACATCCTGAGAGCTTCGGATCATAATATCTACGGATTCTTTTCGGTTTTCATAGTGACCGGCCCGCATCGTATCTTCAAAATAATTATCATAATCGGCATCATCTCTTAATACACAGATTCCACCTTGAGCAAGAAAGGAATCACTGCTTTCCAAGTCTGATTTTGTGATCATGACAATTGACATATCTTCCGGAAGATTCAATGCTGAAAAACAACCGCCTACTCCCGTTCCAACGATTACGACATCGGTCTGCATGTTTTCTGTATTACTCATTTTATAACGCCTACTTTCCAAGTTTTAACATTTGTTCCAATGGTTTTTTTGAATTTTCACGAAGGATGTCATCGACATGTACTTCGTTTTCACCAGTCTTTAGTACATGAAGTACTTTTTCCAGTGTGTTTTTCTTCATGTTCGGACATATCGGAACAGTCTTCGGATAGTAAAAATGTTTATCCGGATTATTATGAATGAGTTTGTAATGTACACCTTCTTCTGTACATACAATAAACTCTTTGCATGGACTTTCCGTAGCATATTTTATAATATCGGACGTACTTCCAATATAATCAGATATATTCAGGATTTCTATATTGCATTCCGGATGTGACAGGACAAGTGCATCAGGATGTTCTGCTTTTGCATCTTGTACTTCAGAAACCTCCATGCGCTCGTGCGTCGGACAAAAGCCTTCATTATAAATGAAATGCTTTTCCGGAACCTGTTCCGCTACAAAATGTGCCAGATTACGATCCGGAATAAAATAGATATTTTTATTCGGCAATGCTTTTACAATCTTAACAGCATTCGATGAGGTTACACAGACATCGGAATGTTCTTTTAATTCTGCTGTTGAGTTAATATAACATACAACCGCCACATCCTCATACTGTTCTCTTACTTTTTCGATTGAGTCTACAAAAGCCATATGAGCCATAGGGCAATCTGCGGTCAGATCCGGCATCAGAACGGTCTTATCCGGATTTAAAATCTTCGCGCTTTCACCCATAAAAGCTACACCGCAAAAGACAATCGTATCTTCAGAAAGTTCTGTTGCTATGCGGCTTAAGTAAAAAGAATCACCTATATAATCTGCTATATCCTGCACTTCTGGTCTGACATAATAATGAGCCAGAATAACTGCATTTTTTTCTTTTTTCAATTTCAGTATCTCATCTATAATATCCATATGTACTTCCTTCCATGAGGTGTTTTTTCGTTGCAGACAATTATAACACATGTTTTTACATGTGACAAGACAGTAAATAATAGTTGACAAACCAGAGGAAGTGATTATACTAAAACTGAATAATATATGTTATATATGTATATTTGATATAAGTGTTATATATATATAACATATAATAAAAAACAGGAAGTGATACTATGCAGATGATTCAAAAGAACCATATGGAAATTTTGTGGCATGATTATGCAGAAGCACTTGATGATATTCCGATCACGCAGGCGGGAATTATTGAAAAAGCTTCTGTTATCGGCCGTGCAGGACTGATGTTGTTATCCTGCGGTACCGGAGCATGGCGAGTCCGACAGTCCATGAATACAATTGCAGAGCAATTAGGACTTACGTGTACGGCTGATATCGGACTTATGTCTATAGAATATACATGCTTTGATGGTGAAGAATGTTATTCTCAGTCTTTATGTTTAACAAATACCGGTGTAAATACGTCAAAACTGAATCGTTTAGAACAGTTTATTAATAAATTTGAGACAGAGGGGGTATTTATGACCGGAGAAGAATTGCATTCACATCTGGATCAGATTGAAAAAATACATGGACTTTATTCACCAATTGCCCTTGGATTTGCTGCTGCACTTGCCTGTGGGGCTTTTACATTTTTACTTGGAGGCGGTCCGGTCGAAATGTTCTGTGCATTTATTGGAGCTGGTATTGGAAATTTTGTACGATGCAAACTCGGCAAACATCATTTTACATTATTTTTATGTATTTTTGCTTCTGTAACTTCAGCCTGTCTGGTTTATGCCGGATTATTCGAGGTAATGAAAATTATATTTGCGGTTTCGGAACAACACGAAGCAGGCTATATTTGTTCAATGCTTTTTATTATCCCTGGATTTCCTTTTATCACAAGTGGAATAGACTTGGCAAAGCTTGACATGCGTTCAGGACTGGAACGTCTCACATATGCAATTATTATTATTGCAGTTGCTACTATGACAGCATGGATCATGGCTCTTATTTTAAAATTACAACCTGTGAATTTTCCGGCATTAAAACTTCAGATTCCGGTACAAATCATTTTTCGGCTTCTGACAAGTTTCTGTGGAGTATTTGGTTTTTCAGTTATGTTTAACAGTCCGAGAAAACTTGCTGCTACTGCAGGCTGTATCGGTGCCATTGCTAACACGCTGCGACTTGAACTTGTTGATCTTGGTAATATGCCCCCTGCCGCTGCAGCGTTCATTGGCGCATTAATTGCAGGTATTCTTGCTTCAATGATAAAAGATGTTTCAGGTTTTCCACGTATTTCAATCACAGTACCATCCATTGTTATTATGGTACCAGGACTTTACCTTTACCGCGCAATATATAATCTTGGAACAATGGAACTACATACATCTGCTCAATGGTTTGCCGCAGCATTTATGATCATTCTGGCATTACCACTTGGTCTGATATTTGCAAGAATCTTGACAGACAAAACTTTTCGCTACTGTACATAGGTTCTCGTATTATTTATTAATACTTGTAAAAAAAGCCTCTGGCAGGATGTTTACTTCAACATTACCATTGTACGTCATCGTAAACGTCCTGCCGGGGCTTTTTTAATGATTATTTTTCATATTGATAAACAATCTGTTCGGCTGTCTCAATATGCTTTTCCAGTCGTTCTGAAAAATGTGTGAGTGGAAGGAATACTCCCAGTTCATCAAAGCTTTTTCCATCATCTTCAATTCGTTCTTGACCATAATACACAATAGATCTTGGAAGCGTTTCCTGTAGCTTCATAACCAGATCCATGACCGCAACATAAGACTGTGCTTCTGTTTCCTGCATTTTTATTGTGTCTGGAAGCTTATAGACAAGCAGAACACCAAGCTGTTCACCCATCCGATAACCTTTTACTTCCATAGTTTCATCGTCATAACAATGTCTTTTCCGATAACCTTGTGCCAGATACATCTTTACATAATCTTTTTTTGTATATACTTTTTGAAATTTACGGAATATTTTTTCCGGAATAGCATTTTTACAATCACTTAGCAATTCACCTGCTTCATTCGTAAGTATATATGGGTTCTTTTGTCCATCCGCATCAAATCGAAATGGAATAAGATATGAATTACGTAGAAGATCAAACATACTATGCTGGCATACGGCAAGGAGAAATGCTGTCAGATCTTTATTGGTATATGCATCAAATAATGCTTTTGCAAATTTCTCTGGCGGCAGGACTTCTCTGGAATATTCCCCATCCGATTCAACCGATTCATAAAATGTTTCCATTAACCGTTCACATGCCTGTGGATTTTCCAATATTTTCTCAAATAAATAATCTGCTTTTTCCTCTCTCGGAAATATGGTAGCCATTTTTATTCATCCCTTTTCTATTGCTTTTTTTCTACCTATATATTATAGTTGTCTTACGTTGAAATGTAAAAGATATATTTGTTATTGCAGTCATATCATTTTTGAATGAGGGGATTTATATATGATTACTTATGATTATTACCGAATATTTTATTTCGTAGCACGTTACAAAAGCTTTACAAAAGCAGCAAAAATGCTTGGCAACAATCAGCCGAATATTACTCGCTGTATGAACATTTTGGAACAGGAACTAAAATGCACTCTTTTTCTGCGTTCAAATCGCGGAATTTCATTGACACCAGAAGGGAAAAAATTATATGAACATGTTGCAATTGCTTACGAACAGTTACAAATCGGGGAAGAAGAAATTCGAAAAAACGGAGAACTGGAAAATGGATTAGTATCCATCGGTGCCAGTGAAAACGCGCTGAGACTGGTACTTCTTTCAAGACTTGAAAAATTTCATGAACAATATCCGCATGTCAGACTTCGTATTTCGAATCATTCAACGCCACAGGCAATTCAGGCATTAAGAAGTGATATTGTGGATTTTGCGGCGGTAACGACACCACTTGATGTTAAAGGTCCACTTGAAAAGATACCGTTAGCTTCTTATCGTGAAATATTAATTGGCGGAAAAAAATATAAAAAACTGGCAGAACAGACGCAAAAACTGGAAGATATTGCTTCTCTTCCATTTGTCAGTCTGGATGAAAATAGTGGAACCAGAGAATTATACAATAGTTTCTTTTTAGAACATGGACTTTCTTTTGCACCAGATATGGAAACGGCAACTACCGATCAGATGTTGCCGCTCATCGTGCATAATCTTGGAATTGGGTTTTATCCAAAAAAGATGGCAGAACTTGCTCTTGCAAAAGGTGATGTCTACCAGATACCTCTGGAAGAAAAGCTGCCACTTAGAAGAATCTATTTAGTCACAAACGGCAGTACTGCCAAGAGTACCGCCGTTCGTAAGATGATTGAATTTATTCAAGAATATTAATAACAACATTAAAAATTAAGCTTTTGAAATCTGCATCCCGGCTTTCAAAAGCTTAAACAGCCTTCTGGCAGCCCCTAGATACAACTCTTCTGCATGTTCCAATGCATCCGAAAGGGACATGATACCATTTACAGTAGTGATGATAGATTCGATTCCATACTCATAGATATCTTCCGCACCTTTTCCCATGCTTCCGACGATTGCAACAGCTGGTATATGGTGAGCTTTGCAATGAACACCAACACCCTGCATGACTTTACCAAATACAGACTGCCAGTCTGTAGCGCCTTCTCCAGTTACCACGATATCTACATCTTTCAGATGTTCATCAAAGGCGACCAAATTTAAAACAGTTTCAATCCCTGATTTTAAAGTTCCATTTAAAAATACCATAAGCGCTGTTCCGAGTCCTCCGGCTGCACCCGCACCTGCAATTTGATCCATATCCAGTCCAAACTGTGATTTTATAACATCCCGATAATTACACATTCCTTCTTCTAATTCTCTTTGAATTTCGGGAGTTGCTCCTTTCTGCTTTCCAAATGTGTAAGTTGCTCCTTCTTCTCCGCAAAGCGGATTGGTAACATCACACATAATTGTAAATTGGCATTCTTTAATTAACGGATTTATGTTAGTTAGGTCAATTCGATCTATTTTTATCAAATCCTCACCACAACCTTTTAATTCGTGCCCATTCTTATCTAGAAATTTCCCTCCAAGAGCACGTATACAGCCAATTCCGCCATCATTTGTCGCAGAACCGCCAATTGCAATAGAAATATCACGGAAGCCTTTATCAAGTGCATCTGCGATCATTTCGCCAGTTCCAAAAGTAGTGGTCAAACGCGGATCTCTCTTTTCTTCAGGAACTAACGGAAGTCCTGATGCGGCTGCCATTTCCATGACTGCACGTTTTTCATCAAGCATCCCATAACTGCTGCTGATTTGATTCCATAATGGATCGTGTACTTTTACCGTTATTTTCTTTCCTTTAACGGCAGAGAGAACTGCGTCTGTCGTACCTTCGCCACCGTCAGCAACTGTAATACTGTCACACCGACAGTCCGGGAATATCTCCCGGGCTGCCAGTGTTAAAAGTTCTGCAGTTTTTTGTGAGGATAATGTTCCTTTAAATGAATCTGAAGCAAATAAAAATTTCATAGGCATAGCGATTACTTTTTTAACACAAGGGCAATGAATATGATTGGTTCTGTTCCATGATTCTTGATTCCATGGCCATCGCCATCTTTACAAAATGTTACATCTCCTGCTTTGATTTCATATTCTTTATCATTATCGATATATGTTGCACTACCAGAAAGCACATAATAAGTTTCTGTCTCTCCATGGTGTTCATGATATCCTAATTCACACCCTGGATGAATCGTTACCTGTGAAAAGATTCGGCAGTGCTCTGCTCGTTCTTCTTCATTTAAAAGAGCTTCCATAAGTACATAGCCTGCTCCGCCATTTACATTTTCTTTTTTTGTTATTTCACGTTCTCCAGTTTTAGTCATGATGATATCCTCCTGTTATCTAAAAAATTATGATCATTTCTTTTATCATAGCACAAATCATGTTATAATGGAAAAAGACTTGTAATAATAATAGAAAGGACATAAAACATGAAATTTATATATCCGGCAGTATTTCGAAAAACTGAAGAAGGAAGATACAAAAGCTATTTCCCGGATCTGGAATGTTGTTACGGCGAAGGAGACACTTTAGATGATGCAATTGATGATTCCAATGAGGCAGCCAGAAATTGGCTGAGTCTGGAACTTACAGAAGAAGATCCTTTCATTCCATATGTTTCTGACGAAGAAGATATCGAATTAAAAGAAGGCGAGTTCATTCGTAATATTTCTGTTAATATTCGATTTTACGAAGGATGGGATGAATAAAAAATGGAGCTTTCGGTTAATACCGATTTTTAGGCTCTAAATCTTAAAATACGAATCTCCCGTAGAAATCAGTATTTTTTATACTTGAATTTCTTCGAAAGATTCGTATTTCTTATTTGTGATATGGTTCTCCGTTTATAATTCTGTAACTGCGATAAATCTGTTCCAGCAAAATTACACGCATCAATTGATGCGGGAAAGTCATTTTCGAAAAGCTAAGTGCATAATCAGAACGTTTCAAAACTGTATTTCCAAGTCCTATAGAACCACCGATTATGAAAATAATATGGCTTGTTCCCTGTACACCTAGTGTATCAATTTTTTCAGAAAGCTCTTCTGAAGTCAACATCTTGCCGTTAATCTCCAGTGTTATTACATAAGCATCATCTTTTACATATTTTAAAATTCGTTCGCCTTCTTTATCTCTAATTCCGGCTTCTACAATTTCACTGGCGTTATCTGGTGTCTTTTCATCTGCAACTTCTATAATTTCCAGTTTGCAATAGCGGCTTAATCTTTTTGAATATTCCGCAATCGCATCTTTTAAGTATTTTTCTTTTATTTTTCCGACAGTAATTAGTGTGATTTTCATAAGAACTCCTTTATTTAACCAAGTGCCACATCAAGCATCATCATCAGTACAAAGCCAAGTGCAAAACCAATGGTTCCGATATTACTGTGAGTGCCTTCGGCAGATTCTGGAATTAATTCTTCTACTACTACATATATCATAGCTCCCGCTGCAAATGCAAGAAGATACGGTAATAATGGAGTGATTTTTGAGGCAAGAAGAATGGTAATTCCTCCACCGATCGGCTCCACAATACCAGATAACATGCCGTATAAAAATGCTTTTTTTCGACCTTTTTCACCTCTGACCGGTAAAGAAACAATAAATCCTTCCGGGATATTTTGAATTGCAATTCCAATGGATAAAGCAAAAGCACCGGCAAGTGTAACTTTACTATTATTCATAAGCAGTCCTGCAAATACTGCACCACTTGATATACCTTCTGGTATGTTATGTATTGTAACTGCCAGAATTAACATGGTTGATTTTTTTAATGATACTTTGGGACCTTCAGAATCTTTACTGCCCAGATGTAGATGAGGCACAATCTCATCTAGTGCAAGCAAAAAAACTATTCCGATAATAAATCCGACAGCTGCCGGAAGAAAAGCTAATCTTCCAAGATGTGCAGACATTTCCATGGCAGGAATTAATAGTGACCACACAGAAGCGGCAACCATAACTCCGGCAGCAAATCCTAATAATGATTTTTGAATAACAGGTTTTAATTCATTTTTAATAAAGAATACACATAAAGCGCCAAGCGTTGTTCCAATAAATGGAATCATAAGTCCCCAAAATATAGTCATAAGCATTCTCCTTATTATTGAGTTAGCCTTTTCTAATTCAGCTTATATAGTTTATTGTATTCATAAAATCAAAAAATGTCAACATAGATGCCAAAAAGGATACCCAATTATAAATCGGGTATCCTTAATCGCTGATTAAATATATTATTTATTGCTTAATAATTCATGAATTCCTTTTGCACCGGCTTTACCAGCTCCCATTGCAAGAATTACTGTTGCAGCACCTGTTACAGCATCTCCACCTGCAAATACGCATGCTTTTGATGTCTGTCCGTTTTCTTCCTCTGCTACGATACATTTTCTCTTATTTGTCTCAAGCCCTGCTGTTGTAGATGCAATCAATGGGTTTGGAGATGTTCCAAGAGACATGATAACTGTATCAAGTTCAATTTCGTATTCAGATCCAGGAATTTCTTCCGGACGTCTTCTTCCGGATGCATCTGGCTCTCCAAGATGCATCTTTACAACCTTCATTCCTTTTACCCAGTCATTCTCATCAACAAGAATTTCTTTTGGATTAGTAAGAAGATCAAAGATAACACCTTCCTCTTTAGCATGATGTACTTCTTCTACTCTGGCCGGAAGTTCTTCCTCGCCACGACGATAGATTACATGTACTTCTGCTCCAAGACGAAGCGCTGTTCTTGCAGCGTCCATAGCTACGTTACCACCACCAACAACAGCTACTTTTTTACCAGCTGCAATCGGTGTATCATAAGAATCATCAAATGCTTTCATCAAATTGCTTCTTGTCAGGTATTCATTTGCAGAGAATACTCCGTTAGCTGTCTCACCTGGAATTCCCATGAACATTGGAAGACCGGCACCTGAACCAATAAATACAGCTTCAAAGTTCTCTTCTTCCATAAGCTGATCAATTGTTGTAGATTTTCCAATTACTACATTTGGTTCAAAATGAACACCTAACTCTTTTACTTTTTCAATCTCTTTCTTTACGACTTTCTCTTTTGGAAGACGGAATTCCGGAATACCATATACAAGTACTCCACCAAGCTCATGAAGTGCCTCGAATACTGTAACTTCATATCCAAGTTTAGCAAGGTCTCCGGCACATGTAAGTCCGGATGGACCGGAACCGATAACTGCAACTTTATGTCCATTTGTTTTCTCTGGTTTTGCAGGTTTAATATCGTGCTCCAAAGCGTAGTCAGCTACAAATCTTTCCAGTTTACCAATAGAAATAGGATCACCCTTAATACCACGGATACATTTGCTCTCACACTGTGACTCCTGTGGACATACGCGACCGCAGATAGCCGGAAGTGCAGAAGACTCTCCGATTACTTTGTAAGCTTCTTCGATATTGCCTTCCTTTACATGGCTGATAAATCCCGGAATATTAATAGAAACAGGACAGCCCTGAATGCATCTTGCATTCTTACAGTTAATACAACGCTGAGCCTCTTCCATTGCTTCTTCTTTATTATATCCATAACATACTTCTTCGAAGTTTGTTGCTCTTACTTTTGGATCCTGCTCTCTTACAGGAACTCTCTCTAATACATTTGCCATTATTCGTCACCTCCGCAGTTTCCACATCCACCATGATGTGTATCACCTTCCTGTAATTTCAGCATTGCACGACCTTCTTCTGTCTTGTAAAGCTGCTGTCTCTTCATGGCATTGTCAAAATCAACGAGATGTCCATCGAACTCTGGTCCATCTACACATGCGAATTTTACTTCATCTCCTACGATCAGACGACAAGCTCCGCACATTCCTGTACCATCAACCATAATCGGGTTCATGCTGACAATTGTCGGAATCTCAAGCTTTTTAGTAAGGAGACAGACAAATTTCATCATGATCATTGGTCCGATTGCGATACATACATCATATTTGTTTCCGTTATTTACAAGTTCTTCGACCATGGTTGTAACCATTCCGGAATGACCATAAGATCCATCATCTGTACATGGGTAATAATTACCGGATACAGCTTCCATAGCATCTTCCAGAATCAGCATGTCTTTTGTCTTAGCTCCAACGATAACATCTGCTGCTACGCCATGTTCATGCAGCCATTTTACCTGTGGATATACTGGAGCTGCTCCAACTCCGCCTGCTACGAATAAAATCTTTTTCTTTTTCAGCTCTTCAATATCTTCAGCTACAAGCTCTGATGCACATCCAAGAGGACCCGTAAAATCACGGAATGAATCCCCGGCTTTTAAATCAGCCATCTTTACAGTAGATGCACCGACTTCCTGGAATACGATTGTAATTGTTCCTGCTTCTCTGTCATAATCGCAGATTGTAAGTGGGATACGCTCTCCCTTGTCATCCATCTTAACGATAACAAACTGTCCAGGCTGGCAGTGTCTTGCAACACGTGGTGCCTCAACATCCATAAGATAAATCTTGTCAGCTAACTTTTCAGCTTTTAATATCTTATACATCTTGTTTCCTCCTAATTTAACCCCAATTTTTACCGGGAATATAATATTCATCTTTCTTATCATACAACATTGTTACGGAAATATCAAGTAACTTGCGTTGAAATAAGTTCCTAAATATGTTCTGAAAAATCATCTAAAAACGGCAAATATAGGTACAATATCTGCCGTTTTCGTCTTATTTTATTAAAATTAATTTTTTAACAGTTCTGTTAATTAAAAATCAACTTCTGTTCCGTAATATACACATGTAAATAATTTTTCCATTGTTGCAGGATCAATTGCTCTTGGGTTAGAACCTGTACAAGCATCACCAACAGCATTTTCAGCAATAGCGGCAATCTTCTCTTTAAATTCATCTTCTTTAATTCCGAATTCCTGTAAAGTAGCCGGAATATTTAAGATTACATTAAACTCTTTGATTTTTTCACAAAGACTATTGATCAATGCTCTCTCGGATAATCCTGAAAGACCTACAAATTTTGCAATCTCAGCATATCTTTTTGCAGCAACCGGATCTTTCGCATTGTATTTAATAACATATGGAAGATACATTGCATTTGCAAGACCATGTGTAATATGTCCTGTAGAGAATGCAGCTCCGGTTTTATGAGCCATAGAATGTACAATTCCGAGTAATGCATTAGAAAATGCCATTCCTGCAAGACACTGTGCGTCATGCATATTAGCTCTTGCTTCCATATTTCCTCTATAGGATGCAGGCAGATAATCAAATACCATCTCGATAGCTTTAAGTGCAAGCGGATCTGTATATGGACAATGAAGTGTAGATACATACGCTTCAATTGCATGTGTCAGAGCATCCATACCTGTATATGCAACCTGTTTTACAGGAAGTTGAGCTACAAGAGCCGGATCAACGATAGCTACATCAGGTGTTATATTAAAGTCAGCGAGTGGATATTTAATTCCCTTTGAATAATCAGTAATTACTGAGAATGCTGTTACCTCAGTTGCTGTACCGGAAGTAGAAGGAATTGCAGCAAATTTTGCTTTCTGTCTAAGCTCCGGGAAACTGAATGGTGTAATCAGATCCTCAAATGTAATATCAGGATATTCATAGAAAGCCCACATTGCTTTCGCTGCATCTATAGGAGAACCACCACCCATAGCTACAATCCAGTCAGGCTCAAATTCCTGCATTGCCTTAGCACCTTTCATAACTGTTTCAACAGATGGATCCGGTTCTACACCTTCAAAAGTACAGACTTCCATTCCTGCTTCTTTTAAATATTCTTCAACTTTTGCAAGAAAACCTTGACGCTTCATTGCGCCGCCGCCCACTACAATAATCGCTTTTTTACCTTTCAGATTCTTAAGTTCCTCTAATGCACCTTCTCCATGATAAATGTCTCTTGGTAATGTAAATCTTGCCATAGTTTCGCATCTCCTTTTCTTGTCAACTAGTATTGTTAAATATTTATCATTTATTTAAAGCTATTATATACCTGTTAATTATTTAACGCAATAGTTTTTAGAAAATTTATAAAATTTTTCATACACAAATAAAGAAGCCCTGTTATCAAATATGTGATAATAAGGCTTCCGATTTAAAATATCTAATTGTTTACTTTTCGTACATATAATTTCTTGTGGTAATACCGCTGGCACGTCCTTTTGCATTGATAAGGACAACTTTAAATAAAGTCTCACCTTCCGGCATATCTATTGGAGCAGTATATTTTTTTGATGCTGAAGTCGGATCTGTGCCATCCAAAGTATAATAAGCAGTATATCCATCCGGTACTTTTACTTCAATCTGCACAAGCTCTTCGTACTGTCCGGTAGACGGTGATACAGCCGGCGCATCTTCTATTGGGAATTCTACAGTATAGGTCTTCGTACTTGTAGCACTAGGGACTCCCTTTTTGTTAACAGCAATTGCTTTTACAGTTGTCTCTCCTTCACTGAGCTGTATCCCTTCTTTTGTATATTTAGTACTTTTTAAGCTCGGATCCGTTCCGTCAGTTGTATAATAAATCGCAGACGCATCCGTTGTTAAAAGTAATTTTTGTACATCATCATAAGTTGTAGAATCATTCAGACTGTACTCTGGTTCATTTACAATATAGTCATTTAATTTTTCAAGCATAGTATCACTAACAGAATCTAATAAATCTGGAATTTCCATATTCTGGTCTGTTTTCAGATAAAAATCCATACATGCTTTATACAACTCGGTATTACTTGTCTGCTTAGCCAAAGCTTCTTTAAACATAGCAGTTGCATCTTTTGTCTGATCTTGTGCAATGTATACATCTGCCAGACCGGTATACGCATCTGCTTTCTTAGCATCTTTTGAAATAGCTTTTTTATAATAAGACTCTGCAGAAGTATAATCCTTTGTCTGGGCAGCTTTTGAAGCTTTTTTCAAAATGCCATTGTAGGAATTTTGATATAACAAGTATATGCCTGCACATATAAGAATGAAAATAGCAGCCATGCTCATAAGCAGAATTCTTCTTTTCTTGCGCAAAGCTTTTTTCTTAGCAGCTTTAGCTGCCTGTCGCTTTCTACGTTCTCTTTCAGACATCGACACACTCGATCTCTTTTGCTTTTGCATCCTATCTATAGTATTATTCTTAGTTTTAGTTTCGGTATCAGTCTTAGTATCGGTATCATTACCGTCAATTCCTAGTTTTATCTGAGCTGTTAACATCTCATCCAATGGATTATAATCAGGTACGATACGTACTTCACGTCCACATCTTTTACAATATAATTCTCCTTCCGGTATCTCGGCATTACAATACCTGCATTTCATTATCTATGCTGACCTCCCCTAATTATTCAGTAGTATTTATACTTTGTATGTATTGTTCAAATTCTTCTGGTGTCATCAGGATTTTTCTAGGCTTTGTTCCCTCTTCACCGCCGACAACTCCTGCTTCACACAATTGATCCATAATACGCGCCGCACGATTAAAGCCTATTTTAAAAGCTCTTTGCAACATTCCTATGGAAGCTTTTTCCTTATCAATTATCAGGCGTCCGGCATCAATAAAATATGCATCACGCCCATTTCCCTCATCAGAAACACTTCCAGATGAAGTAGTTGTGCCAATATTCAAAGTATTCACGTGATTGACAACCTCTTCATCGTAATCGGCATTTCCATTTTTGTCAATTAAATAATCAACAACTTTCTGAACTTCCTTATCAGAAACAAATGCGCCTTGAACACGCACAGGTTTTTGATATCCGGAAGGATAAAAAAGCATATCTCCTTTTCCAAGCAGCTTTTCTGCACCATTCATATCAATAATAGTTCTGGAATCTACTCCGGATGTAACTGAAAAAGCAATTCTTGATGGCATATTCGCTTTGATAAGTCCGGTAATGACATTGACAGAAGGTCTCTGCGTTGCAATCACCAGATGAATTCCGGCAGCTCTTGCAAGCTGAGCAAGACGACAGATAGCCTCCTCCACTTCTCCCGGAGCTACCATCATAAGATCCGCCAGCTCATCCACAATAATTACAATCTGCGACATCTTATGTCCTTTTGAACCATCCGTATTATCCGGCATACTTTCAATCTTAGCATTATAACCTTTAATATCACGTACATTCAATGAGGCAAATGCCTGATATCTGCGTGTCATCTCTGCAACCGCCCAGTTCAAGGCTCCTGCAGCTTTTTTCGGATCCGTTACTACATCGATCATAAGATGTGGAATCCCTTTATATACACTTAATTCCACGACCTTTGGATCGATCATAATGAGCTTTACTTCTTCCGGAGTTGCTTTATAAAGAATACTCATAATCAATGTATTGATGCAGACCGATTTACCAGATCCGGTAGCTCCTGCAATCAACACATGTGGCATCTTTGCAATATCGGCAACAACGACTTTACCACCAATATCTTTTCCGACCGCAAAGGATATCTTTGAAGAACTGTCTTTAAATTCTTTTGATGCCAGTAAGTTCCCTAGCATGACCGTAGAATTTTCTTTGTTCGGGACCTCAATTCCCACAGCAGCTTTTCCCGGAATCGGAGCTTCAATACGAATATCTGCTGCAGCAAGATTTAACTTGATATCATCCGCAAGTCCGACAATTTTACTGACTTTTACGCCCATCTCCGGCTGTAGCTCATATCTTGTAACAGCCGGTCCGCAGCTTACATTAGTCACTGTAACATTAACTCCAAAATTAGCAAGAATTTCCTGAAGTTTCATAGCCGTCTCACGAAGCTTTGCATCCGAATCCTGTCTTCCTTCTTTTCCACGGTTCAACAAATTAACCGGTGGTAATTTATAAGTTTTTGACTTTATGGCAGCACTGTTTTTTTCAGCCTCAGCAGCAACTTTTGCCACTTCATCCGTAACACTTGCCTCTTTCGGTATATCCTCTGCCGGAATTTCCGGAACATCTTCTACAGGCACTTCAGGTGCGCGATTAATTACAAAATCCGGTGGTTGTTTTTTGTTTTCAATTTCATGGATATCTGGTTCACTTGTAATTTCTTTCATCTCCGGTGAATGAAATTTGTCAGACAGCATGGTCGCAAAAGAAACTCCCGTAACATGTCTGTCGGAACGTTTTTCATGTTCGCGTGATTTCTGGCGTTCGCTTTTTCGTTCTGCCGAAATCTTTTTCCGTCTGGCAGCATCGTCTTTTGCTCGTCCATAAGCCTGATCACTCTTGGCTTTTACACCTTTCAAAACAGATTTTCCCGTAATAATTACACCGCAGATAATCATACAGATAACTACAACTACATATGTACCTGCCACTCCGATTGCGGGTGTCAGTAAATGAGCGATTCCTTTTCCAATGGAACCTCCCATCTCATGAATTAAATCTAAGAGTGTGCAGGTGAGTAATGTGAAAACAAATATAAGAACCGTTTTAATATAAGCAGTTCGATTATTTTTATTCGATATTAAAAAAGATACAATTCCAAATAATAAAAAAGGCACCAGATAGGCAATAATTCCAAAAACTGCCTTTAATGCACCGGATACATATCCGCCAATACTGCCGCCAAATCCAAAATTACTGATTAACAATAGAATACTGACCGCAAGCGTGACCCAGACAGTGATCTCTTCTCCCAAAAAGCTCTGTTCCGTCTTTTTTTTCTTTGTCTGCTTCCTTCCAGTTTTCTTTTTTGACTTTGCAGCCATATTTTACTCCCCCTTATGCGTAAAACATATCACGGTATAGTATACATGAATGATTATTTTTCGTCAATCATCTGATGAAGTTTCCTCAGCGCCTCTTTCATTCCCCCGACTTCATCAATCAGGCCTTCTCGCACAGCCTCTTTCCCTTCTAAAAGTGTTCCGACGTCCTTGACAAGTTCTGTTGGATTCAACATTAATTCTTCGATCCGTTCTTTTTTCATATGAGAATGTGCCGCCAGAAAACCAGTAATTCGATTTTGCGTACGTATCATATTTTGAAGACTTTGCTGAACTCCGATAAACATTCCGTTTGACCGGACTGGATGTATGATCATTGTCCCACTTGGAACAATAAATGAATAATCTGTCGCAACTGCCAAAGGTCCTCCTATTGAATGGCTGCCTCCAAGAACAAGCGATACCGTTGGTTTACTGATAGATGCTATCATCTCTGCGATAGAAAGTCCAGCCTCCACATCACCGCCCATTGTATTTAACAAAACTAAAAGTCCATCAATATCATCACTGTCTTCAATTTCCGCAAGCATAGGAAGCAAATGTTCATATTTTGTTGATTTTGTATTACCCGCTACAGTCTCATGACCTTCGATTTCTCCGATGATTGTTAAAAGCCGGATATTATGACGGCGCTTATTAGAACATAATCGGATACTTCCAGTCTCTTTCATTTCTGCTCTCTTTTCTTCTTGCGATTCATCAGACGATGTGCCATTCTTCTCCATATTCTTCTTTTTATCTTCTTGATAATCTTTTTGCATAAAAATACCTCCATACGTTTTTTATTAGTATGGAGGTAAGTTTTATTTTTTATACTTGTTCAAGTGCCTGTTCAAGATCTGCGATGATATCATCGATATTTTCAATTCCTACACTGAAACGGATCAAATCCGGTTGTACGCCTGCTTCTTTCAGTTCCTGATCATTCATCTGTCGATGAGTATGACTTGCCGGATGAAGAACACAGCTTCTTGCATCTGCTACATGAGTAACAATTGCAATCATCTTCAGACTGTCCATCATACGGATGGCATCTTCTTTCGTTCCTTTCAGACCAAAAGTAATAACTCCGCAAGTTCCCTTTGGCATATATTTCTGAGCCAGGTCATGGTGCTTGTCACCCTCTAACATCGGACAACTTACCCATGCTACCTTCTCGTGAGCCTGCAGATATTTTGCAGCGGCCAATGCATTTGCACAATGACGTTCTACACGCAAATGAAGAGTTTCCAGTCCAAGATTCAAAATAAAGGAATTCTGTGGTGCCGGAATGGAACCCAAATCTCTCATCAATTGTGAAGTTGCTTTTGTAATATATGCAGCTTTTCCGAATTTCTCTGTATAGACAATTCCATGATATGTTTCATCCGGAGTTGTAAGTCCCGGGAATTTCTCTGCATGTGCAGCCCAGTCGAAATTACCACTGTCTACGATTGCTCCACCCACGCATGTTGCATGTCCGTCCATATACTTTGTAGTAGAATGGGTAACAATATCAGCTCCCCACTCGAATGGACGACAGTTAATTGGTGTTGCAAATGTGTTATCTACGATAAATGGAACCCCATGCGCATGTGCTGCAGCAGCGAACTTCTCAAGATCAAGTACGACCAGTGCCGGATTTGCAATAGTCTCACCGAATACGGCTTTTGTATTTTCCTGGAAAGCTGCATTTAACTCTTCCTGTGAACATTCCGGGTCCACAAAAGTTGCATCAATTCCCATCTTTTTAATTGTATGCGCATAAAGATTATAGGTACCTCCGTATAATGCAGATGCACATACAATATGGTCCCCTTCTTCGCAAATATTCATGATTGCATAAAAGTTTGCTGCCTGCCCGGATGAAGTCAGCATAGCGGCTACGCCACCTTCCAGATCACAAATCTTTGCCGCAACAGCATCATTCGTCGGATTCTGAAGTCTTGTATAAAAATATCCGGATTCCTCAAGAGCGAACAGACGTCCCATCTGATCACTGCTGTTATATTTGAATGTTGTACTCTGACAAATCGGAAGCACACGCGGCTCTCCGTTTCCCGGTTCATAACCAGACTGAATACATTTTGTCTCAATTTTGTAGTTACTCATAATTTTGTCCTCTTTTACTCATCCCAATTGTGATATACATCCTGAACATCATCGTCATCATCAAGCATATCAAGTGTCTTCTGGATATTTGCAATATCCTTCTCATCTGTCAGCTCAACATATGTCTGAGGAATCATTGTAACCTCAGCACCTGCCATCGGAACACCTGCTTCTTCAAGCGCCTGACGTACAACACTGAAGTCTTCCGGTGTTGTAAAGATCTCGAAGCTGTCTTCTTCCTCGGAGAAATCTTCAGCACCTGCATCAAGTGCAGTCATCATAAGTTCATCGGAATCTCCTTCGTATTCTTCTTTATCTACGATAATCTGACCTTTCTTGTCAAACATAAAGGATACACATCCCGGTGTACCTACATTTCCCTTACCCTTTGTAAATGCATTCTTTACATTCGTAGCTGTACGGTTTCTGTTATCTGTCAGAGCTTCTACAATGATCGCTGTTCCGTTTGGTCCATATCCTTCATATGTAATATGCTCATAGTTCGCTGCATTAGCATCACCTTCAGCTTTTTTGATATTTCTGTCGATGGTATCATTCGGCATATTGTTTGCTTTTGCTTTTGCGATCACATCACGCAGGCGGCTGTTGTTAGCCGGATCAGCGCTTCCACCCTCTTTTACTGCAACTGCAAGTTCTTTACCGATTTTTGTAAAAATCTTACCTTTTGCTGCGTCGTTCTTCTCTTTCTTATGCTTAATATTGGCAAATTTTGAATGTCCTGACATTTCTATTCCTCTTTTCTATCTGTTATTCACGCGTTCTTTATTCTATCATGCCATCAAAAGTTTTTCAATCTTAACTCGTTGAATTGTATTATCATTCACTTCCAAAACTGTAAAACGATAATTCTTATATTCTACAACGCACGCCTCTCCTTCATTCGGAATACGTTCCAGTTTATCAATCATAAAGCCGTTAAGTGTGCCGTATTCTTCCGTGTCAAATGTCACATGCAGCAAGTCACCTAACTTTTCAAGCTCAAGCATTCCACTTGCAATATAAGAATTAGCGGAAAGTACAATAATAAGTTCTTCTTCAACATCATGCTCATCCATAATATTTCCGACAATTTCTTCCAGAATATCTTCCAGTGTAACAAGTCCTGAAGTCTGTCCATATTCATCCATAACAATCACAATATGATTTTTCTTGGCCTGCATCTCTTTAAAAAGGCGGTCGATATTTTTTGATTCCGGTATAAAATCAACAGGTCTTATGTAAGTCTGTAATTCTTTCACCGGAACATTTCGATAATTATCTTTCAGGTAGCAAGTCATTGCCTCCCGCAAATGCATGAAACCGATTATTTCGTCAATACTCTCTCTGTAAATCGGAAATCTGGAGTAATTCGTCTCCAACATAAAATGCATTGCTTCTTCCAGAGATGCTTCTTCATTGATTGCTATAATGTTCTTTCTGTGTGTCATAATATCCCGGGCATTTTTATCCATGTATCGGAACACATTGCGGATGAGCTTATCCGCGGTCCCTTGTCTGGCCTCGTCCATAACTTTTCTTTCTTTCACTCCTTTAATTATGTATGAAGCTCAAAACTGATTTTGATTGCTTCATCTACTTTGTACATCATTTCTTTATCCAGGTGACAAACCATGTCCTTTAAGCGCTGTTTGTCTATGGTTCGGATCTGTTCTAATAATATCACAGAATTCTTTACAATCTGATATTTTCTTGCATCTATCTCTACATGAGTCGGCAGCTTCGCCTTATTCATACGGGAAGTGATCGCCGCACATATGACAGTCGGGCTGTGACGGTTCCCTACGTCATTCTGAATGATCAGCACCGGACGGATTCCTCCCTGTTC
>CAKRCL010000004.1 GCA_934307335.1 uncultured Dorea sp.
TTTGAACAAAAGTCCTTTACACCTCTTGTAATCTTCGAAATCTTTATGCTCATTTGGTCCAATATGATCTTCTCCAAGATTGGTAAAGATTCCAATGTCAAACATAATTCCTGCAGTTCTATGAAGCATCAGTCCTTGAGATGACACTTCCATGACTACACAGTCACATCCTGCTTCCACCATCTGTGCAAAATACTTCTGAATTGTATATGACTCCGGCGTTGTATTATTCGAAGGAATTACCTTGTCACCGATAATAGCTTCAATTGTTCCAATCAGTCCAACCTTATGTCCAACCTCTTCCAAAATTGCCTTCACCATATAAGTTGTTGTCGTCTTTCCCTTTGTTCCGGTAATTCCAATTGTCTTAAGCTTTTGTGCCGGATAGCCAAAGTATGCTGCTGACATAAGTGCCAGTGCATATCTTGTATCCTCTACTTTAATTACCGTCAGCCCTTCCGGTACTTCCACATCTTTCTCTACAATAACAGCTGCCGCACCCTTTTCAGCCACATCTTTTACATACTGATGGCCATCTGACACTGCACCGCTGATACATACAAATACACTACCCGGTACAACCTTTCTAGAATCATTGACAAGTTCTGTAATCTCTATATCTTCACTACCTGCAACTACTTCGTAATCCAGTCGCTCTAATAATTGTGTTAATTTCATTCTATCTGCCTCCCGATATAATTTTCAATATCTTCCACAATCTCGTTTTATTATATACCACTCCTAAGATGAAAAGCAACGTATTCATAAAAGCATTCACAAAAAAGCATTTTTTCCTTTCCTGCGAACATTTTTATGATACAATGACTATATTGGCGTTTTACCAGGATTTAAAAGAAAATATTTATTTGAGAGGAGTTCTACAATATGAATGCATGTGAAAGATTTCTGAAATATGCAGTAATTCGCACACCAAGTAACGAGGAAAGTGACACAACACCTTCCACTCAGTGTCAATTTGATCTGGCAAATGTTTTAAAAAAGGAAATGGAAGAATTGGGGATCTGCGATGTCATCTTAACTGATACTTGTTTCCTTTACGGAAAAATTCCGGCAACAAAAGGCTATGAAAATGCTCCGGCAATCGGCTTTATTGCTCATATGGATACCGTTTCTGATTACTGCGATCATGATATCAAGCCGATCATCACAGAAAATTATAACGGAGAAGCACTTACGCTTGGAGAAAGTGGTCTCGTTTTAAGTCCGGACATGTTCCCACATTTAAAATCTCTGAAAGGGCGCACATTAATCACCAGTGACGGAACAACAATTCTTGGTGCCGATGATAAAGCTGGAATTGCAGGCATTTTGACTATGGTCGAACGACTGAATACTCAAAGCATTCCACATGGTCCACTGTGTATTGCATTTACACCTGATGAAGAAACTGGAACCGGCGCTTCACATTTCGATCTGCAAACATTCGGTGCTGATTTTGCTTACACACTGGATGGCGGTATGGAAAATGGAATTGAATACGAGACATTTAACGCAAGCAGTGCTGTCGTAGAATTTCACGGAGTCAGTGTACATCCGGGTTCTTCCAAAGATACGATGATCAATGCCAGTCTGGTCGCTATGGAATTTGATTCTATGCTCCCAAAAGGTGAGAGGCCTCGCGATACAGATGGATATGAAGGATTTTATCATCTGATGAAAATGGAAGGTGAATGCAGTTATGCAAAATTGAACTATATTATCCGAGATCACGATGCAGAAAAATTCAATCATCGTAAAGAAATTATGCAGCAGATTACAGACAACTTAAATGAAAAATGGGGTGAAGGAACTGTCTCACTCACATTAAAAGATCAGTATCGCAATATGCGAGAAGTAATTGAGCAGCATATGCATCTGATTGATAATGCAAAAAAAGCCTGCGAAGCTGTTGGCCTTACACCAGTGTGTTTACCAGTCCGCGGCGGTACAGACGGATGCCAGCTCAGTTTCCGCGGTCTTCCTTGCCCGAATCTCGGAACCGGCGGATACGCATATCACGGACCATATGAACATATCACAGCAGAAGGTATGGACAAAGCTGTTGATATGATCACTGAACTCGTGAAAATCTATAGCGTGCAAGGCAAATAATTAGTATTCTATTTTACGAAAGGTGGAGTCTGAGCACTCCACCTTTCTTATTCCTGCTTAAATCCTTCTCCAACGACTTCATTAGATTCCATGATAATCGTGAATGCTTTTGGATCTATCTCTTTTACCATCCTCTTGATCGTATACATCTGCTTATTATTGCAGGCACACATAACCACATCTTTTTTCTCTCCGCTATAGCTTCCTACACCTTCTAAAATAGTAGATCCTCGCCCTGCATACTCATCGATCTGTCCGGCCACTTCCTTTCCATGCTTAGTCACAATCAAGGTCATCTTACCTTCATCGATTCCATACATAATACGATCCATCACCGTTGCCATCAGATATGTTACGATAATTCCATAAATCAGTCCGTCGACCTCCTTGAACACGATTGCGCTTCCAAGGATAATTGTACAAATATCCAGCCAAAATGTAATCATTCCAAGTGTTATATGCGGTTTTGCTTTCTTAATTGACACACTGATAAAATCCTGACCTCCTGTAGAAGAGCCTCTCATGAAAATTAATGCAAAACCAATTCCACAAAGGACTCCCATACACAATGCAGCCAAAAGCCTGTTACCATTGTATACCGGAAGTAATGGCGCTACGTAGTCTGTCAATACAGACCAGATCAATGTTGTCTTCACTGATTTCAGAAAAAATGTCCTTCCAAGATATTTATAGCAAAATATTGTAACCGGTATATTTAAAATTATCATTCCTGCTCCAACCGGTATATGAAACAGATGATACATAATAATTGCAATGCCGGAAAATCCTGCCACTGGAAAATTTGCATTCAATGCAAAATTGTAAATTCCAACTGCTCCCAGCATTCCTGCCACCAGATCTACTAAGAGATCTATTCCCATTTCTTTCCAATCAATCTTTTTCTTTAACACTTTTATTTCCTCCCTGTAAATCTATTAGCGCAAAAAAATCTGTTAACTTTAAGCGCAAAAAGCAGATACAAACTATATGTTCTATAATTCGCATCTGCTCTTGTATATATTATAATTCTATTTCACGAAGCTTCAAGATTCTCTGATTACTGCTTCCTCGAAATTGTAACGTAATATCTTTTAATTCTTCTACAAATGGTCCATCCACCAGCACATCTATATAGGATAACATCTCATCTGTCACATCTGTATATGCCCTTCCGCCTGGTCTGAGATCTTTGTCATAGACATACCCTGAATAGCTCCAGATATCTTTCTTTGGATAAAGCTCGCGAACCTTTTTTAAAAGCTTTACAAGTTCTATCTGATTCTCTGGCTCAAACGGTTCTCCTCCAAGGAGTGTCAGTCCTTGAATATACGGATGATTTAATGCATCCAGAATTTCCTTTTCCGTCTCTTCTGTATATGGATGTCCATAATGGAAATCCCATGTTTCAGAATTAAAACATCCTTTGCAGTGATGGCGGCAGCCGGACACAAATAATGTCACCCGAACTCCCGGTCCATCTGCAATATCATATTTTTTTATCTCTCCATAATTCATCGGTCAAGTCCCCAGCCTTTATATTTCCTATTCTTACAGATGAAGTACTCGGTCTTTGATTTCCTGTGTTCTTCCTTGATTCCAGAACTGTGTTCCGATGTATCCACAAGTTCTTCTTGCCACAGACATCTTGTCCTGATCCCGGTTTCCACAGTTCGGGCATTCCCAGATCAATTTTCCGCTTTCATCTTCTTTTATCTGGATTTCTCCATCATAACCACATATCTCGCAGTAATCACTCTTTGTATTTAATTCTGCATACATAATATGCTCATAGATAAACTGCATCACCGATAAAACTGCCGGAATATTCTGCTGCATATCCGGAACTTCAATATAACTGATGGCTCCTCCCGGTGACAGTTTTTGGAATTCTGCCTCAAACTCTAATTTATCAAATGCATTGATTGGCTCTGATACATGCACATGATAACTATTCGTAATATAATTCTTATCTGTAACACCTTTTATTATGCCAAATCTCTTCTGAAGACATTTTGAAAATTTGTATGTGGTAGATTCCATCGGAGTTCCATATACAGAATAACTGATATTCTCTGCTTCTCTCCACTCTGCACATTTATCATTTAATTTCTGCATAACTGCCATTGCAAATGGTCTTGCTTCCGGATCGGTATGAGATTTTCCAAGCATACGCATGCACATCTCATAAAGTCCTGCATATCCAAGAGAAATTGTTGAATATCCGTTATAAAGCAGTCTGTCAATTGTCTCTCCCTTTTTCAGTCTTGCAAGTGCACCATACTGCCAGAGGATCGGCGCTACGTCAGATACTGTTCCGAGAAGTCTTTCATGACGGCAGCGAAGTGCTCTGTGACACAGTTCCAGTCTCTCTTCAAGAATCGCCCAGAATCTGTCCATATCTCCTTCGGCTGAACATGCCACATCCACCAGATTGATTGTTACAACTCCCTGATTAAAACGGCCATAGAACTTATGCTTTCCGTTCGGAAGCATCTGAGAATCCTCTACAGTCAGGAAAGATCTGCATCCCATGCATGGATATACTTCACCTTTTTTCAGTTCTTTCATGATCTTTGCTGAAATATAATCCGGAACCATACGCTTTGCAGTACATTTAGCTGCCAATTCTGTCAGATACCAGTACTTAGAATCTTCCGTAATATTATCTTCATCCAGAACATAGATCAGTTTTGGAAATGCCGGTGTGATCCAGACTCCCTTTTCATTCTTAACACCCTGCATTCTCTGTTTCAACACTTCTTCGATAATCAGAGCCAGATCCCGTCTTGTCTGTCCATCTTCTACTTCATCCAGATACATGAACACGGTTACGAACGGTGCCTGACCATTACAGGTCATCAATGTAATCAACTGATACTGAATTGTCTGGATACCACTCTTTACTTCTTCTCTCAGGCGGCATTCTGTCAATTTCTCAATAATTGCCTCATCCATGCTCTCTCCACATGCTTTACGCTCGGAAATAACAAGGTTACGAATCTTCTTACGGCTGATATCTACAAATGGTGCCAGATGTGCCAGTGTAAATGACTGTCCGCCATACTGGTTACTTGCAACCTGCGCAACTATCTGGGTCGTTACGTTACAGGCTGTAAAAAAGCTATGCGGTTTCTCAATCATTGTTTCACTGATAACTGTTCCGTTCTGTAGCATATCCTCCAAATTGATCAGATCACAGTTGTGCTCTTTCTGTGCGAAATAATCTGAATCATGAAAATGTATGATTCCCTGTTCATGTGCTTCTACAACCTCTTCCGGAAGAAGTACACGCTTGGAAAGATCCTTGCTTACTTCTCCTGCCATATAATCTCTTTGTGTAGAGTTAATGACCGGATTCTTATTGGAATTCTCCTGATTGACTTCTTCATTGATATTATCGATCAGAGCAAGTATTCCATTGTCCGTTGTATTAGACTTACGAGCCAGTTCACGTTTATAACGGTAACGCACATACTTCTGCGCAACCTCATAACCACGCATCCCCATAATACCAGTTTCGACCATATCCTGAATATCTTCCACATGTATAGCGTGAGTTGACTTCTTAACCTGTCCTGCAATGTCATCTGCAATTGCACGAACCTGGAATTTATTCAGTTTATAAATATTATCGACTTCTTCATTTGCGGCTTTGATTGCATTCTCGATCTTATCAAGATCAAAATTAACTTCCTCTCCATTTCTTTTAATTACTTTCGTCTTCACTAACATCTTCATGCCCCACGCCTTTCTTAATCTATCTTTTTTTATTACGTTTCTTCTACAACATCTTGTGCCTCCCAATCTACACTCACCACTAAAAGAAACATTTGTGTTTCTTTTAAGCACAAGATATTGTGTTCTGCTCCATTATATTACTACAAAATATGGAGTTTGAAAAGCATTATTTTAATTTTAACATACTTTTATAAGTATACTTTTCCGACTCCTACAGATCAAATAATGATAACTGGTTAGACTCCGGAAGGTCTCCCAAAAGCCCCAGATCTGCCATATAATCCACAACTGTCTTACTTGCTTTTGTACGATTACGGAAGTCATCCTTCGACAGATACGGTCCGTCTTTTGCCGCTTCTTCCACTGCTTCAGCAGCCTTTTCTCCCATTCCATCAATACTGGAAAACGGCGGCATCAACTTACCATCTATAATGCTGAACTTTGTCGCTTTTGCACGATAAATATCAATCGGCAAAAACTCATAACCTCTTGCATACATTTCCTGCACGATATGCATATCTTTCATCGTGTCCTGTTCTTTCTTACTAAGAGAATCTGAACGTCTATTGTAGTCATCAATATAGTATTGCAATTTTTCTTTCCCCTGACACATAATTTCATAAGAAAATGCATCCGCACGAATTCCAAAATATGCTCCATAATACGCAAGTGGATAATTCACTTTACAATATGCGATACGATACGCCATCATAACATATGCAGCCGCGTGAGCCTTCGGAAACATGTATTTAATTTTTTCACAGGATCCAATGTACCAGTCTGGCACATCATGCTCCAACATATCTTTTTTATATTCCGGCCAATCTTTACATTTTCCTTTTGCGACTGTACCTTTACGTACACGTTCCATAATTGTAAAAGATTCTTCACTGTCCAGTCCTTTATTAATCAGATATGTCATAATATCGTCACGAGTACAAATAGCTGTTGAAATAGTTGCCTTTCCACTTTTGATCAACTCCTGGGCATTATTCAGCCACACATCAGTTCCATGTGACAAACCAGAAATACGAATCAGATCTGAAAGTGTCTGCGGCTTTGTATCCACAACCATCTGAATAACAAAATCTGTTCCAAACTCTGGAATTCCAAGACATCCAACCGGACATCCACCGATATCATCCGGTGTGATCCCTAGTACCGAAGTGTCATGGAACAAAGCCATAACCCCCGGATCATCCAGCGGAATATCCGTCGCAACAAACGGATGATCAGTCTCATTATATTCATTTTCCATAGCAGGCGAACTAATATATGCCTCCAGCGCTTTGATCATCGTCGGATCATCATGACCCAGAATATCCAATTTTAACAAGTTATGATCAATCGAATGGTAATCAAAATGCGTCGTAATAATATCTGTTGTCATATCATTTGCCGGATGCTGGACCGGTGTGAAGGAGTTAATATCCTCCCCGTGAGGAAGTACAATGATTCCTCCCGGATGTTGGCCGGTACTTCTTCTTATTCCGGTACATCCCTGTACGATCCGGTCAATTTCACAGGTTCTCTTTCTTGACCCGCGCTCTTCAAAATAATTCTTTACATATCCAAACGCTGTTTTATCTGCCAGCGTACCGATCGTTCCGGCACGGAACGTCTGCCCTGCTCCAAAAATAATCTCCGTATATTTGTGCGCATTACTCTGATAATCTCCGGAAAAGTTCAAGTCAATATCCGGCTCTTTATTTCCTTTAAATCCAAGGAATGTCTCGAACGGAATATCAAACCCGTCTTTTACGAGCTTCGTACCACACTTTGGACACTTTTTATCAGGCATATCCCATCCACATCCTCCGGCATAAGCACGGACTTCATCAGATTCAAAATCACTGTAATGGCAATTCGGACAATAATAGTGTGGGCTTAATGGATTTACCTCCGTAATTCCGGCCATAGTTGCAACAAATGAAGACCCTACTGAACCACGGGATCCTACCAGATATCCATCTTCATTAGACTTCCACACTAATTTCTGGGCAATGATATACATCACCGCAAATCCATTGGAAATGATAGAATTCAATTCTCGTTCCAAACGTTCTGTAACAATCTCCGGGAGTGGATTTCCATACATGGAATGTGCTTTATTATAACAAATTTCTCTCAGTGTCTTATCCGAATCCGGAATCACCGGAGGACACTTGTCCGGTCGAACCGGCGAAATCTTTTCCACCATATCCGCAATCTTGTTCGGATTGTCAATGACGATTTCTTTTGCCTTCGCAGATCCCAGATACTCAAATTCCTCCAGCATCTCATCGGTCGTATGTAAATATAACGGTGCCTGCTGGTCTGCATCCTTAAATCCTTTTCCTGCCATGATGATACGCCGGTAAACTTCATCCTCCGGATCCATAAAATGCACATCACATGTGGCAACTACAGGCTTATCAAACCGTTCACCAAGCCGAATGATCTCGCGGTTGATCTCGCGAATATCTTCCTCACTCTGTACTTTTTCCACACGGTCACTTTCAATCATGAACTTGTTATTTCCCAATGGCTGTACTTCCAGATAATCATAGAAATTAACAATTCTGGCAATTCGTTCTTCTGATTTTTCGCCCAGGATAGCCTGATATAATTCTCCGGCCTCACAGGCACTTCCTATAATCAGACCTTCCCTGTACTTTAATATTTCACTTTTTGGCATACGCGGCTGACGGCCAAAATACTCAAGATGAGACTTGGAAATTAGTGTGTAAAGATTTACTCGTCCGATATCATTCTTAGCAAGAATAATTACATGGTAAGACGGCATCTTACGGATTGCCTCTGCATTATGCGCTCCAAAATGATTCATCTGATCCAGCGTCTCAATACCACGTTCTTCCAGCATCTGAATGAATTTTACATAAATTTCTGCCGTTACTCTGGCATCATCTACCGCACGGTGATGATGCTCCTGTGAAATATTCAATGCTTTCGCCACAACATTTAATTTAAATTTTGAAAGTGTCGGCAATAGTACACGGGCAAGTCCGACTGTATCTACCGATGTAAAGTCCGGTTCAACCCCTTGATTCCTACAGTTCTCTTCGATAAAACTTACATCAAAGCTGGCATTATGTGCCACTAGTACTGCATCTCCTACAAACTCCAGAAACTGTGGCAAGATCACTTCAATATCCGGAGCATTCATAACCATCTCATCTGTAATACTTGTAAGCTGTGTAATTCGAAATGGTATTGGAATCTTTGGATTTACAAATGTACTATACTTGTCCGTAATCTCTCCATTTTCGACTTTGACAGCTCCAATCTCGATGATCTTATCTTTTACCGAACTAAACCCTGTCGTCTCCAGGTCAAATACAACATATGTTCCTTTTAATGACTGACCTTTCTCATTCACGGCTACGTCTTGCAGATCATCAACAAGGTATCCCTCTACACCATAAATCACTTTGAATGGATCATCCTTGTCCAGTGTTTCAATATAATGATTGGCATCCGGGAACGCCTGTACTACACCATGATCTGTGATTGCGATTGCCTTGTGTCCCCAGTCATGAGCCCGTTTTACAAGATCTCTGACTTCGGAGACTCCATCCATATCGCTCATCTTTGTATGACAATGAAGTTCTACCCTTTTTTCTACAGCATTATCTTTTCGGGATTCTGTGAAATCTGAAATCTTCTTAATTCCAAATACAGATGAAATAACAAGTTCTCCGTCAAATTTATCAATATTAGTCACACCTTTGATTTTCAAAAATGCTCCCATCTTAATCTCGGCAAGAACATCTGCAAGTTGATCATTACGTACAAACATCTTGACCATGATCGTATCCGTGAAATCCGTCACCGCATACATGACAATCGTCTTCTCATTACGAATCTCTCTCGTATCAAAACTAATGACCTTCCCGCGAAATGTAATCTCTCCCATCTCTCCGATGACAGTTGACAGTTCTATCGGCTCATCCTCAAACGGTCGTCCGTAAATCAGACCCGATTCATCCAGATCCATCTTTGCTGATTTGACAAATACCTTCTTATCACGAAAGCTGCCTTTCGAAAATCCACCTTTGGCAGGACT
Organism: uncultured Dorea sp.; assembly: GCA_934307335.1. GTDB lineage: Bacteria > Bacillota > Clostridia > Lachnospirales > Lachnospiraceae > Dorea. The sequence goes on from CAKRCL010000004.1 coordinate 9,917, forward strand.
GCCGGCATTTTTCCCGTCGCCGGAACTTTTTCCACTTTGTCCGCTTCCAACTGCTTCTTTTTCCACAGACTTTGCTTCTTTTTCCTGCTTTTTTTCCTCTTTCTGCTTCTGAACTGCTTCCACCTGATCTAATATGCTGTCTACTTCCTGTTGCAGACGCAAGTCATTATATTTTAAAGTACTTTCTTTTGGTTCTTTATACATGACGCGAATATCAATCGGAAGTCCAAATCTATCTGCGTATACATGTTTCAAATATTCCGTCAGCGAATCTTTTTTTCCCTGTGCAATAACCGTGTCGATCAACTGCATACAAAGTATATTGTCTTCTTCAAAAGTACACTTTGCATTCTGCAACATATTACGTTCTACGACACTTCTGGTATCGAGCTCCGCAAGAAAGCTGTCCAGATATTCCGCCATAATATTCTCTGGCGTATACTGTCCGGACAGCTCGTACTTTTCTCGCATCTCTACCTGCACTGCACTTCTGCCAAACAACTGACTTTTTATCAATTGTTCCACCTCATAAACTAATGTCTTTTGAATCAAATGCTGACTTAAAATATGCACTCTTAAAAATGTCCGGTCAGAGTTGGTCGTTACTTTCTGCACGTACACTCCTTCGAACATATTTCGTATCTCATTTCCCACTTTCAATGTAGGAAATACTTCAAAGAACAGTTTACTCATTCCAATGCAACAGCTCCTGTCTCAATGTATCCAATAGTTCCTCTTCTTTCACTTTTTTTACAATCTCACCTTTCTTGATCAGGAGTCCTTCTCCTTTTCCTCCGGCAATTCCAATATCTGCTTCTTTTGCTTCTCCCGGTCCGTTTACGACACATCCCATAACTGCAACTTTTATATCCAGTGGGATATCCGCTACCATCTCTTCCACCTGGTTTGCAAGACCGATCAAATCAATCTGAGTACGTCCACAAGTTGGGCAAGATACAACCTCAATTCCACCTTTTCGCAGTCCCAACGTCTTTAGAATAATCTTTGCTGTCTTAATCTCTTCTAACGGAGACCCTGTCAACGACACACGGATTGTATCACCGATTCCCTGACTCAAGATCAATCCCAGGCCAATGGATGATTTTATGTTGCCTGCCAGAAGTGTACCTGCTTCTGTAATACCTACATGCAAAGGGTATGGACACTTCTCAGCAATCAGCTCATGTGCTTTCACACACATCATAACATCTGAAGATTTGATACTGACCACGAGGTTATCATATCCCATATTCTCAATCAGTCTTACTTTATCCAATGCACTTTCGACCAATCCTTCTGCTGTAACACCATGATACTTTTCAACAAGATGTTTTTCAAGTGATCCACTATTCACTCCTACACGAATCGGAACATGATATGCTTTTGCTTTCTCAACAACTGCACGCACTCTCTCTTCGTCCCCAATGTTACCCGGATTGATACGAATCTTATCTGCACCATTCTCAATCGCAGCAATCGCAAGCTTATAATCAAAATGAATATCTGCCACAAGCGGAATGTGGATTTGCTTTTTAATCTCACCAATTGCTTTTGCAGCATCCATATTCGGTACTGCACAACGAATAATCTCACATCCTACTTTTTCAAGTGCAAGAATCTGTTCTACAGTTGCCTTAACATCCTCCGTCTTCGTATTAGTCATAGACTGTATACGAATCGGACTGCCTCCTCCAATTGTAACATTTCCAATCTGAATTTTCTTCGTGTGATCTCTGTACATACTTTTGCTCCTTTACATGCAGAAAACCTGCCCTCCGGCAGATTTCCCTGGTATCTGGTAACTTAATACTCTCAGTTTCTTATCTTCTGTTAAATGTGAGTTGTTCTCCGTATTCCCTTTCTGTAAGTGTCATCTGCTTTCCGTCCACACTATATTCAAAAGAAGAATCCAGGACAGCAATCGCATTCTTTAGTTCTTCCAAAGTATATGCTCCATCCGCATCTTGAACTGCTTTTTCAAGCTGTTCTTCATTCTCAGCAATCGTTATGATCTTTGATTGTCTGTCAATATTGTAATCCATCTTCACAGATGCATCTGTATTCTCAGCAATATCAGAGACACCTACTTTCACTGTATTATTCTTGTCAATATTCAACGTGATTGTCTCATCTTCACTTTCCCAGTTGCCCACAACCGGATTGGTCGTAAAAAGTTTCGTGAGCAGATACACCGCGATCAAAATGATCAATACTGAGGATACAAGGGTAACTATCCGCCATATCTTACTTCTTTTTGCCTCATCATTGCCTGCTATTATCATACTCTTATATTCCTCCTAAGTTTCTTATATACTTGATTATAAAATCTTTTGCATGGAGTGTCAACGGGTATTCCATTGTTCCGCAATGGAACTATTTTGACACATTTCGTTGACTTCCGGCACTTTCCTCTTTTTGCATGAAATCTATTGGTAAAATATACCAAAAATGCGAAAAGGAGGGACAATTACATATGTCATTTAAGAAAAAATTACAAGAACTACGTCTTGCAAACCACATGACTCAACAAGATGTTGCTGACTATATCCATGTTGCCCGCTCTACAATCGCAGGTTACGAGACAAAAGGCCGCCAGCCTTCTCACGAAAAGCTGGCGGCCATAGCCGATTTATTCAATGTTCCTGTTGATTATCTTCTGAATGATGATAATGTAATTTCTATTTCTCCCTCAAAAATCACTACAAAATCAGACGATGAACTGATTTTATTACTTAGTTACCGCAATCTCTCCCGCGCTTCCAAACGTGATTTACAAAAATATCTCAAACTTCTAAAAACACGAGAACAACATCCGTAACGTTTATCTCTATTATCTAACATTCTTCTGCAATTTTATAAATCAGACGTTCTGTGTCTTCCCAACCGATACATGGATCTGTAATGGATTTTCCATATACCATATCTGGGCCGATATTTTGTCTTCCTTCTTCCAGATAGCTTTCCACCATGACACCTTTTATCATATTCTTCAAATCTGCATTATATCTTCTTGAATGAAGCACCTCGCTTACAATTCGAAGCTGCTCTTTATATTTTTTATCTGAATTCGAATGATTTGCATCAATAATTGCCGCCGGATTCTTTAAATCTTTTTTCTGATAAAGTTCGAACAAGCGCAGGCAGTCTTCATAATGATAGTTCGGATGACATGTACCATATTTATCCGCTCCTCCACGAAGAATTACATGAGCCAGGTCATTTCCTGAAGTCTGCACATCCATTCCTCTATAAATAAATCGATGTCCCATCTGGGCCGCAACAACAGAATTAAGCATCACAGACAGATCTCCGCTGGTCGGATTCTTCATACCTACCGGAATATCCATACCGCTTGCAGTCAGACGATGCTGCTGATTTTCTACAGAACGTGCTCCAATTGCCTCATATGATAAAATGTCATCCAGATAACTACGGTTTTCCGGATACAGCATCTCGTCTGCTCCAGTTAATCCACTCTCTTCCATAGCTCGAATATGCATATGACGGATTGCAATAATCCCTGCATACAGATCCGGTGCCTTGTCCGGATCCGGTTGATGAAGCATTCCTTTATACCCTTCACCGGTTGTTCTTGGCTTGTTAGTATAAATTCTCGGAATCAACATCAACTTATCCTGAACTTTTTCATTGACTTTCGCAAGGCGATTTACATACTCGCATACTGCATCTTCATTATCCGCAGAACAAGGACCGATAATCACTGCAAATTTATCGGATTTTCCTGTAAAAATATTGCGGATTTCCTGATCTCTTTTTTTCTTCAATTCCACGAGCTTTTCTGACAGAGGATATTCTTCCTTTAACTCTGCCGGAGAAGGCAGTATTTTATTAATCTTCATAGCCATAATTCTATCTCCTCCTATCTTATGCTATTTCCTTTTGCTGTCTATCCTAATAGCTGTACTCCACCAAGTAGTACATAAGATATAAACCACATAATCACGGTCGCCATACAGATACCGATAATAACGGCCGGAAATGCTTTCTTAAATTTCACACCTAAAAGCGCTGCGATCAGAGATCCTGTCCATGCACCTGTTCCCGGAAGCGGAATGCCAACAAAAAAAACCAATCCCCAGAATTCATATTTTTCAATCTGGTCTTTTTTCTTCATTGCTTTCGCTTCTAATCTATCTACCAGTGGTTTTAAATGCTTTGTCCCTTTCATCCAATTAAAAACCGGTGTGATTAAAAGTAAAATAAACGGAACCGGAATAATATTTCCAATAATACAAAGCGGAATTGCTTTTATAACCGGCACTCCAAGTAACGGACCTGCTACAAGAAGTGCACCTCGAAGTTCCAAAATCGGAATCATAGAAATAATAAATACAATTGCTTCTTTTCCCACACTTCCACCTAGTGCATCAATAATTCCCTGTACTAATGATTGTGTCATACATCTCTCCTTATTTTTTCATATATCCCCGCAAGAATGCAAACATCTGCTCCATCTCTTCTCTGGTTCCGATGGTGATTCGCATATATTGTTCAATTCTTTGGCTTCCCCAGAAACGCACATAAATATCATGCGCTTTCAACGCCTCAAATAATTCTTTTGCGTCATATTCCGGATGCATTGCAAATATAAAGTTCGATCCGGAATCCAGATATGTAAATCCAAGTTTTGTAAGCTCGCCTTTTGCCCACTCTCTTGTCTCTACAATTTTCTTTACTGTATCTTCAAAATATTCTTTATCTTTTACAGCCTCCACACCACACGCTATAGATGTCTGATTCATCGTATACGAATTAAAAGAATACTTGGCATCGTTCAAATATTTAATCAACGTCGGATTACTGATAGCGTAACCAATTCGCATTCCGGCCATAGATCTTGCCTTTGAAAATGTCTGAACAACGATCAGGTTATCATATTTATCGATCAGTTCCAATGCGGAACGTCCTGCAAAATCGATATAGGCTTCATCGACAATCACGATAACATCCTGATTATGCGCTATAATATCCTCCACAACTGACAAATCTTCATAGATTCCAGTTGGTGCATTTGGATTTGGGAAGATTACTCCTCCATTTTCTTTATAGTAATCTTCTTTTACAAGTTTAAATTGATCATCCAGTTTCTGACACTCATATGGAATCCGATACAGATCTGCCCATACACTATAAAAAGAATATGTAATATCCGGAAAAAAGATTGGTTTCTCCGAATTAAAAAATGTCAAAAAACACATAGATAACACATCATCAGATCCAACACCTACAAATACCTGATCCGAATTCACATGATAAAAATCTGCAAGTGCATCTACAAGTGATCCTACTGTCGGATCCGGATAAAGACGAAAACGACTTGTATCCATCTCTTCCAGTGCTTTTGTCACTCCTGGTGCCGGCGGATATGGATTCTCATTGGTATTTAATTTGATAACTTTTCGCTGTGGCTGTTCGCCAGGTACATACGGCTCTACTTTTCTTATGTTCTTTTCAAATGCTTTCATAGTATGCTGTCTCCTAAACTTGCTTTAGTTAAAATACTCCTTGGCTAATTCTTTAAATTTCGGAAGTGAATTTACAATTGTATCATGAGATACACAATAAGCCAGTCTCACATATCCCGGACATGCGAAAGAACTTCCAGGCACCATCAAAATATTATATTTTTTTCCTGCATTACAGAACTCTTTTTCGTCTTCAATCGGAGATTTTACAAAAAGATAAAACGCTCCCTGTGGTTTTATACATTCAAATCCACATTCTTTTAATCCGTTATAAAGGTCTTCTCTGTTTCTATCATAGAAAGAAAGATCTGTCTTTGCATCCAGACATTTCTCAACCACTTTCTGCTGTAAAGTCGGTGCATTTACAAATCCAAGGATTCTTGTTGCAACATTTGCCGCTGCCAGAAGGTCTTCACTATCTGCAACCTCATCCGGAATCACAAGATAGCCGATACGTTCTCCCGGAAGAGACAATGATTTACTAAAAGAATATCCTACAATTGTATTATCATAATACTTTGTAAGATATGGAACCTCTACTCCGTCATAAGCAAGTTCACGGTATGGTTCATCAGAAATCAGGAAAATCTCTGTTCCATATTCTTTCTGTTTGGCCTCCATAATTGCTGCCATTTTTTTGATAGTCTCTTCTGAATAGACAACTCCTGTCGGGTTGTTTGGTGTATTTACAATAACTGCTTTTGTCTTTGGTGTGATTTTTTGCTCGAACTCGTCAAGCTTCGGCTGAAAATCAACAGTATTCGGAGAAATCTCTACCAAAACTCCGTCATAGTTATTTGTGTAAGAACGATACTCTCCAAAGTATGGTGCAAATGCAATAACTTCATCTCCCGGATTAATAAGTGATTTGAGTATTACATTAAGTCCGCCTGCTGCTCCTACTGTCATAACAATATTTTTGCCAGCAAATTTTGTTCCAAATCTTTCATTTAATGATTTTGCAACAGCCTCTCGCACTTGCGGATAACCACTGTTACTGTTTGTATAACCATGTAAAACAACTGGATCTGTATCATTTACCAATTCAATAATTGCATCTTTTACAATTTGAGGTGCCGGAACATTCGGATTACCAAGACTGAAATCGAATACATTCTCTCGTCCGTAAATTCCAGCCAGACGCGTTCCCTCCTCAAACATCGCACGAATAGCGGAACTATTTGCCACCATATTTTTCATCTTATCTGCTATCATCTTATCTGTCTCCTTTTCCCGCGCATTCTTTTTTGCGTGATTTATTTTTATGCATTTTTCTTTTCATGCACATGTCCTTTTTCTACCATAAATATAGGTTTGTATGAGAGCTTGGCTTTTCTCAGGCCTTCTGATCCCGCATCATCTTCACGATTGACATATTTATAATCCATACATTCATGTTCTACAAACTGCTGATTGATCATGCTATAAGCTCCTGGTACATCTGCAAATGCTTTCTCAATATGAACAACAAAAGTATCCTGGCAGATTGCCTCTCCGATACAAAACGCTACAATCTCATGATCGATTCGAAGAACACCACCTGTTAATCCCAGTTCTTCAAATAATCGAAGTGCATTCATTGTCACACACATCTCTGCATTCTTTTCAGCATCCTCATCACAGCCATTTTCTTTTCTCCACCTGAGTGCCATCTGGAAACATTCTTCCAGATTATCTTTGCACATGCTTTCATAGCTCCAACGTCCTTCAAATTCTTTTCGGAACCGATTCACATGATTCTTCTTACTATGCAGCTTCTTGCCGGAAAGCGTAGCCAACTTTTCACTTTCATAGACATAATCTGCCTCGTCCCGGTCATATTCAATCTCGAATCTTCCCGGATACCAGCTTTCCAGTCTTGCAAAATCATCCGGTGTCACATTATACATATAAAATGAATAACCTCGCTCTTCGCTATATGCTTTCATCTTGACAAGTGCCCGTTTGACATTCTCATCTGTTCCCGCAGGAAATGCATATGCAACGTGTCCTTCATCTTCACTTTTAAATACCATGGCTCCTTCTACGAGTGCCCATTTTACAGGGTATTGCCTGGACCATAAAAACACATTGACAAAAGTACGCTCACAGCTTCTGCTTGGATGTTCATTAAAATACTTCGTCATGATTTCCCTATCTTCTAATTCAGTTCTTTTAAAAATGATATCTTTCATGAATATTTATGCTCCATTATTATTATACTCTTCCGAGTATAGCACATTTTTCTATTTTATTACAAGGCATGTAACAATATAAGTCACATGCCTTGTTGTTATTTTGCTTCATCTCAGTGCTCGTTTGCATTCCTATGACATCTAAAAAGAGGAGCCAGATTACTGCTAGCAGCATCTGGCTCCTCTTTTATCTGTCGCACGTATAGCTTATTCGTCCATGTTTGCGAGTTTTTTTGCCTGGTCGGCGGCGATGCAGGCATCAATGATTTCCTGGATATCGCCATTCATAATCTTATCGAGTTTGTATAATGTCAGACCGATTCTATGGTCTGTTACACGCCCCTGTGGGAAGTTGTAAGTACGAATCTTCTCGGAGCGGTCTCCTGTTCCGATCTGGCTCTTTCTTGCTTCTGCCTCTGCGTCATGCTGTTTCTGACATTCAAGATCATACAACTTTGCGCGCAGGAGTGCGAATGCTTTATCTTTATTCTGCAACTGTGATTTCTCTGTCTGGCTATAGATTACAATTCCTGTAGGATAATGTGTCAGTCGTACAGCAGAGTCTGTTGTGTTGACGCACTGTCCACCGTTACCGGATGCTCTCATAACGTCAATACGGATATCTTTTTCATCAATATGAACGTCTACATCTTCTGCCTCTGGCATTACTGCTACTGTAATTGTTGATGTGTGAATACGTCCGCCACTCTCTGTCTCTGGTACACGTTGTACACGATGCACCCCGGACTCGTACTTCATAACAGAATATGCGCCCTGTCCATCAATCATAAATGTGACATTCTTCATACCACCGATTCCAATCTCTTCGCACTCAACGAGTTCTACTTTCCAACGTCTGCTTTCTGCGTAATGCAGATACATACGATAAATCTCTGCTGCAAAAAGTGCTGCTTCGTCTCCTCCTGCTCCTGCACGGATCTCTACAACTACATTCTTATCATCGTTAGGGTCTTTTGGAAGAAGCAGAATCTTAAGTTCTCGCTCAAGTTCTTCTACTCGTACCTTGGATGCATTCAGTTCTTCTTTTGCAAGCTCGCGCATCTCTTCGTCGGATTCCTCTTCCAGAATCTCCAGACTTTCTTCGATATTTTGCTTGCATGCTTTATATTCTTTGTATGCTTCTACGATTGGTGTCAGCTCACTCTGCTCTTTCATCAATTTACGAAAGCGATTTGGATCATTTGCCACATCCGGCTCCTGAAGTTCACTTAAGATTTCTTCCAATCGAATAAGCAAATCTTCTAACTTATCAAACATCTCTATCTCCTCCTGGTTTTACCTTCTCTATATAACTCACTATATTGGCTTTTAATTTTTTACAACTCTTTTATTGTACATGCCACACACACACCGGTCAAGTCCTGCCAGATCCTTTTTCACATATACATGACTAAATCCGGCTTTTTCCATAAGCTCTGACACTTCTTTCGCCTGGTCATAACCGATTTCAAACATTAACCATCCCCCTGCTTTCATATGGAAAATGCTTTCGTTCACGATTCTTCTGTAAAAATACAGCCCGTCATCATGACCGTCCAGAGCAATCCATGGATCATGAAGCTTTACCTCATCTTCAAGGCTCTGAATCACATCAGTACGTATGTACGGCGGATTCGATACTATCAAATCAAATTCTCCGGATATATTTTCAAAAAGATTGCTCAAAGTCCATGTTACCGAAACATTCAAACGACTCCCATTCTCTTTGGCCACAGCAAGTGCTTCTTCTGATATATCTACTCCGATTCCTTCCAATCCGGTAAAATGCTTTCGCTCACTTCCCATTTTCAAAAGACTGAGCACGATACAACCGGATCCGGTACACATATCCAGCACTTTCATATCCGGCTTTAACACTTTCAATCCTTCTTCTACCAGTGTTTCTGTATCTTGTCTCGGAACTAACACATGCTCATTTACCAGAAATTCATATCCCATAAATTCCTGGCTGCCCGTAATGTGCTGAAGGGGAATTCGTTCTCCTCGTTTTTCTATATAATTCCAATAGCGTTCTGCCTCAGCATCTGTAATCGTCCGGAATGGATCTCCATAATATGAAGCTTTGCTGATCCCGGTCACGTATTCCAACAGATACCATGCATCTAGTGCGGCATCTTGTATCTGATGCTTTTCCAGATAAGCAGCTCCTTCTCTATATATCTTCTGCAGTTCCAAAGTTCTCTGCTTCATATGCTCTCCAATCAAATACTGCTTCCACTGCCTGAATTGCCACTTCTATCATGGAATCATCCGGCTCTTTCGTTGTCAGTTTCTGAATTGCAAGTCCCGGTTTACTTAAAAAATTCACAATCGGATTCTCACTTCTTCCAGCAAGCTTCAACACTTCATAAGAAATCCCCGCAATGACCGGAATCAACGCAATTCGAACAATCACACGCATCAGTGGTGACTCTACCTGTATCAACATCAACAAAATAACACTAATTGCAAGTACAAAGAACAAAAAACTGGTTCCACAGCGCTTATGCTGTCTGGAACTGATTCTTACATTCTCAACTGTAAGCGGAAGTCCATGTTCAATGCAATTAATGCATTTGTGTTCTGCTCCATGGTACATAAACGTTCGCTGTATATCATCCATTCTTGAAATCAATGCAATATATAATACAAATATACCGATTCTTACAAATCCTTCAACCAATGTGCGCAAATGATATGATGGCATGAGTGGCTTTAATAACGACGACAGAAAATACGGTAATACCATGAACACTGCAACCGCAATCACAACAGACACTACAACTGTTGCATTCATCATCCACTTTTCCTGCTTTTCTTTCTTTGCTATCTCCTGTGCAGTCAGTTCTTTTCCGTCTTTTACCTCGTCCTCATCTTCATAAAACTCTGATGAAAACATCAGCGTCCGTATTCCCAAAACCATCGAATCTATAAAATTGAACACACCTCTGACAAATGGAATCTTAGTCAAAGTTTTCCATTTGATCACACTGTGATACTCATCCTTTTGTACGAAGATCTCCCCATCCGGTTTTCTTACTGCAACCGCATAGTCATCTCCATGTCTCATCATAATTCCTTCAAGGACTGCCTGTCCTCCAATATTGGATGACTTCATATCTGTTCTCCTCTTTTATATAGAAGAAAGGGTTGAGATTTAAAAAACCTCAACCCGATAACCTTCTGACTTATTTCATTCCGTACTTCTTATTGAACTTATCAACACGGCCACGAGCCTGTGTTGCTTTCTGCTGTCCTGTGTAGAACGGATGGCACTTAGAACAGATTTCTACGTGGATATCTTCCTTTGTAGATCCTGTTACGAATGTGTTACCACAGTTGCAAGTTACAGTTGCCTGATAGTATGTTGGATGTATTCCTTCTTTCATGATTTTCACCTCTTCTTTATTATTGTTGCGTTTATTTTAGTTGCGTTAAACGCGAATATTTTCTAAACAGCTTTCTCATTATAGCATACAGAATTTCCCTTGTCTATAATATTTTTTTCTTTTTTACCATTTCTATCAATTCGTCATTATTTTTTGTATTAGAGAACATATTCAAGATACTTTCTACTGCTTCTTCTGCCCTCATTCCGTTCAATGCACGTCGCATAATTTCCACTGCTTCCTGTTCATTCTTACTAAGAAGCAGATCTTCTCTACGCGTACTTGATTTCGGAATATCGATTGCCGGGAACATTCTCTTTTCGGAGAGTTTACGATCCAATACAAGTTCCATGTTACCAGTTCCCTTGAATTCCTCGTATACAACATCATCCATCTTACTTCCTGTATCTACCAGCGCAGTTGCAAGAATTGTCAGGCTTCCGCCTTCACGCATGTTTCTGGCTGCACCAAAGAAACGTTTCGGCATATGAAGCGCGGCCGGATCAAGTCCACCTGATAGAGTTCTACCTGATGGTGGTACAGTCAAGTTATATGCTCTTGCAAGACGTGTGATACTATCAAGCAGAATCATAACATCTTTTTTATGCTCTACCAGACGTTTTGCACGCTCAATTACCATCTCAGACACTCTCTTGTGATGCTCTGGAAGCTCATCAAATGTTGAATAAATAACTTCTACGTTTTCGCCTTCAATTGCCTCCTTGATATCCGTAACTTCCTCCGGACGCTCATCTATCAACAGAATCAAAAGATGTACTTCCGGATTGTTCTGACGTATAGACAATGCCACCTGTTTCAAAAGTGTTGTCTTACCTGCTTTCGGAGGTGATACGATCATACCTCTCTGTCCTTTACCAATCGGAGAAAGCAAGTCCATAATTCTCATCGCAGTGCTTGTCTTCCCACACTCAAGACGCATTCTTTCATTTGGGAAGATTGGTGTCATATTTTCAAAACTGCCACGTTTCAAAAGCTCCATCGGGTCTGTATCATTAACTTTTGTCAGATACAACAATGCACTAAACTTCTCCTGTTGTGTTTTAATACGTGTATGTCCTTCCAGAATATCTCCTGTTTTTAAATTAAATCTTCGAATTTGCGATGGAGAAATATAGATATCATTATCTCCCGGAAGGTAATTATCGCTTCGAATAAATCCAAATCCATCTGGCATAACTTCTAAAATTCCACGTGCAATTATTCCACTGTCCAGACGGTCAATATCATGAAGCTCCTTATCTCCGGTATTCGCAGACATTTCTTTTACGGTCTCACGCTTTTCCTGCTTTTCTTTTTCCTGATTTTTTTCATCTTCCTGCAGCATTGCTTCAATCACCTGGGCCTTTTTCATTGTTGAAATACCCTTCAGACCTCTTGCTTTTGCAAGTTCTTTTAATGTCGTCAACGGTAATGTTTCATATTTTTCTTTCATCATCGCTTATATTCCTCTCAATTCTAGGTATATATGTCATCATGGGATTCATTGTCAGAATTGACTTATCTGAAACTCTTTCCATATTATACTACAAATGTTTTGCTTTTAAAAGTGTTTTTTCATATGTCCATGTACATTCTTTATTCTTGATTTGATTATCTGAAAATGTTATGATGCTATATAGGGAATGAATCATTATCAATGACCCGGATAAAAAGTAGAAAAAGGTGGTATTTAACGTGACAAATCAAGAAAAAGCTCTGAAAATGCACGAAGAATGGGACGGCAAACTTGAGATAACTGCAAAGGCTCATGTAAAAACGCGTGAGGATCTGGCAATTGCTTATACACCAGGTGTTGCTGAGCCATGTAAAGTTATCGCTGAAGATAAAGAAGCCGCATACAAATATACTATCAAGTCTAACACAATTGCTGTTGTGTCTGACGGAAGTGCCGTACTCGGACTTGGTAATATCGGACCATTAGCTGCTATGCCTGTTATGGAAGGTAAAGCTGTCCTGTTCAAAGAATTTGGTGGAGTTAATGCTATACCAATTTGTCTGGATACACAGGATACAGAAGAGATTATCAAGACTATTGTAAATATTGCTCCTGCTTTCGGAGGAATCAATCTGGAGGACATCAGTGCTCCGAGATGTTTTGAAATCGAAGAACGCTTAAAAGAACTTCTCGATATTCCAGTATTCCATGATGACCAACATGGAACCGCAATCGTTGTTCTTGCAGGTATCATCAATGCATTAAAAGTTACCGGAAAAGATAAAGAGACTTGCAGCGTAGTTGTCAATGGTGCCGGAAGCGCCGGTATTGCAATCACAAAGCTTCTCCTTACTTACGGATTTAAAAATATCACAATGTGTGATATCAGCGGAATTCTCGGAAAAGAGTCACAAAATCTTAACTGGATGCAGAAGAGAATGGTCGAAGTTACCAATCTGGACGGAAAAAAAGGAACTCTGGCAGATGCCTTGAACGGTGCTGACATCTTTGTCGGAGTATCTGCACCGAATATTGTTACAAAAGAAATGGTTGCTTCTATGAATAAAGATGCAATCCTCTTTGCTATGGCTAATCCTGTTCCGGAAATCATGCCTGATCTTGCAAAAGAAGCCGGTGCAAAGATCATTGGAACTGGCCGTTCTGACTTCCCGAACCAGGTAAACAATGTTGTTGCATTTCCTGGAATCTTTAAAGGTGCTTTGGAAGGACGCGCAACTCAGATTACTGAAGAGATGAAACTTGCAACTGCAAAAGCAATCGCAAGCCTTGTACCGGACGAAGAGTTGAATGAGAACAACATTCTTCCGGAAGCTTTTGATCCTCGTGTTGCAGATGTAGTCAGCAAAGCTGTAAAGGAACTGATTTAATATGGCTGTATACTGGGGCGAAAAGAGATATTATTCTTTGGATTATTATCTCAAGAACACCTATGGCAGTAAATTATATAAACTCTCATTAAATGGCGGCATGACTTGTCCGAACCGGGATGGGACATGTGGAACCCGTGGCTGTATTTTCTGCAGCCAGGGTGGTTCCGGTGATTTTGCCGAATCACCATCCGAATCTATCGCAGAACAGATTGAACATGGAAAATCAAGAGTCGCCGCCAAATATGGAGGCGGTTCTTATATTGCATACTTCCAGGCGTATACGAATACTTATGCACCAGTAAATTATCTCAGACAAATATTTACAGAAGCAATCCTGCACCCGGATATTCGGATACTTTCAATTGCCACGCGCCCTGACTGTCTTGACGATGATATTCTAAATCTGCTGCAGGAATTAAATCAGATCAAACCTATTTGGATTGAGCTCGGACTTCAGACTATTCATGAAGATACCGCACAATATATCCGGCGCGGATATGAACTTTCAATATTCGAAAATGCTTTAAAGCAGCTTCAGGCAATCGGACTTCCGGTCATTGTCCATACCATTTTAGGGCTTCCGGGAGAAGATACCTCACGAAACATTGATACTATACACTATCTAAATGATCATAATATTCAGGGAATCAAGCTACAGCTCTTACATGTTTTAAAACACACAGATCTTGCAGATGACTACCTTGCTCATCGTTTTTCAATTTATTCTATGGAAGAATATTTTGAAGTTCTCAGTACATGTATCAGTCATCTGGATCCGAATATTGTGATTCACAGACTGACCGGCGACGGTCCAAAAAATTTACTCATTGCTCCTACCTGGAGCACAAATAAACGACAAGTTCTGAACCAAATGCAATCCTGGTTCAAAACTCATGACATCTGGCAGGGAAAGGAGTTGTAAACTATGGCAGAAGCTTTTAAACTTTATAAATTGATTATTCTGTATATGTTAGATAAGGTGGATTTTCCACTGACAAATTCTCAGATTTCAGAATTTATCTTAAACGAAGGATACACGACTTACTTCAAATTACAACAGGCGCTCTCTGAGTTACTGGATTCTGGATTTATCCACGAAGAATCCACTCACACCAGAACATTTTACCACTTGACAGAAGAAGGCGAAGAGACCATTCACTACTTCAAAAATGATATCTCACCTGCAATCCAGGAAGATATTAATCATTTTCTTAGTGACAAACAATATGAACTAAAAAATGAAGTGGCTGTAAAAGCAGACTATTATCGCAACCCTAATATGGAATATAGTGTACGTTGTCAGGTATTGGAACGTGACGCTCCTTTGATCGAGCTGACCATCACTGTTCCAACAGAATCTGAAGCAAAGACTGTTGCTGCAAACTGGTCAAAAAAGAACGAAGAAATATACGCTAATCTGATGACCGCATTATTATAAGGCTATTCCATAAAAAAGAGAATGAACTGTATTTTATTTTTCATAATCAATACAGTTCATTCTCTTTTTATTTAGCCCAGAGCTTGTATTATCATTATCTTCCCAGGAATGTTCCTACAAAGATTCCATAATAGTTACCAATGACGTATCCAAGTGTACCGACCAGAAGCGCCGGAACAACCATTGCCTGCCATCCTTTTGCAATTGCAAGCGCTGCGGCTGTTGTAGGTCCACCTACGTTTGCATTCGATGCAATACAGATCTCTTCCAGGTTAAATTTGAAAATCTTACCAAATACAAAGGAGAAAATCATGTTCATACCAACGATGATCGCACAGAATACAAGGAGTAATGGTGCCTGTGTCACGATCAGGTAGATAGATGCCGGAACACCGATTACTGCAAAGAAGATATGGATCAGGAATGTACCAATTTCCTGTGCGCCGCCAATATTTCCCATAAATTCTGGTTTAATTGTTGCCAATAACATGGTCAATGTAGGCATGATCAAATATTTGTTTCCAAGAAGACCGTTTAATAATGCCAGTCCAAAGTTACTTGTTGGAATCAATCCTGCAAAGAAATCTGCAATTGCTGTAGAAATTGCTACGATTGCAAATGCAATCGCAAGTGCCTCTGCGATATCGATCAGTGCGACCGGTTTTGCCTTCCAGTAACTTGCTGCCTGGTTTTCACCTTCACCACTTGCTTTTCTTGCTTCTACTTCATCAATATATGGATGTTTAAACTTCTTCAAGAAGAATTCAATTGTTGGAATTGCAATCAGTACGAAGAAATAAAGTGCCATCAAAAGGTTATCTGCTACCACTGAAGAAGATACCATATCTCCGCTTGCTCCAAATGCATCAGACATTGCTACCAGGTTTACACTTCCTCCTGTATATGTACCAACCATCATAGCTGCAATCTTATTCAGATCTGCGATCTGGTTATGTAACAGATAAAATGCTACAATACCACCGACCAGTGTACCAATACCGCTGATCAGATAAATTACAAGCACACGTCCACTTTCTTTCCAGATTTTCTTCACATTTGCATTGAACAAAAGAAGTGGTACTGCAAGCGGTACAACATATGACCATACAAAATCATATGCCGGTGCATCTGTCGGGATTACCCGGATGTTAGAAAGAATCATAGCTCCAATCAAAGCAATAACACAACCTGTTACTTTTCCTGCCCATTTGTACTTCTGCTCCATCCAAATAGCTAATGCTGCGATGACTACTAATATTGCAAACAACGCCCACGTATTATCCGCACTAATTAATGTTTTCATATGAATCCCTGCCTTTCTCAATCCTATAAACAAGTTACATTTTCGTATTCTTTATTTCCATACTTCTTTGAATACTCGATAAAAATTCTTATAGCCAATCTTGTCAAGATCTTCCTGACTGTATCCCCTCTTCTTTAATACTGCCAGGATATTCTTTGCTTCTGCCTCATTGGAAATACCATCGCCACTCGGTGAATCGACATGATCGCTGAATGTCTTAAGTGCCTCTCCTCCAAGGTAGTCATCAAAGTCAAATCCAAGACCAATATGATCGATTCCAATCAGATCAGCAATATACTCGACATGGTCTGCCAGATGCTCGACATTTTGTTCATCGTGCTTTTCAGAAATAAACTCTCTCATACTGTTCATTCCCACCAGACCACCGGTCTTAGCAATCGCTTTCAACATGTCATCTGTCAGGTTACGCATTGCCGGACACACACTTCGTGCATTGGAATGTGATGCAATGATCGGTCCCTGCGCCAGATCAATGACGCCCCAGAAACATTTGTCATTTAGATGTGATACATCCATCACCATCCCAAGATCCTGAATCCGCTTTACGGCTTTCTTTCCGGCTTCTGTAAGTCCCCTTGTTACATCCACCGGCCATCCGGTTGCCAATGCGTTTAATTCATTCCAGGTAAGCATTGCATGTCTGACGCCTACTTCATCATAAAAATAGTTGATCATGTCAATATCTTCCCCAATCTGGCTTAACCCTTCCATTCCGGTTACGATATTTAATTTTCCTTCTTTTGTGCCTTTTTCAAAATCATCATACTTCTTCACAAAATTCAGAATATCTGCAGAATCTTCCATTTCCTGCTTAATACTCTTTACAATCTGTTTGGATCGTTTCACCGGATCACTATCATATGGCGGATCGATCCAGATTACAAAAATTCCTCCTGTAACACCACCTTCCTGGAACTTATGCAGATGATGCTTACGAAAAATATCTCTTTCTCCGTGATCTACTGCACGGCAAGTTACATCTGTCCACACATCTCCATGACCATCAAAAATCATTCTATCTTCTCCCTTCTGACATTTTCAAGACATCTCACATACCGATTATTTTTTCACCACCCTCCTGTTTCATCGGATTAAGAGTCTTTTTTCATTTTTATATATGCACGCCATGTTGTTGCAAATTTTTTCCACTCGGTAAGACCATCTTCCTGGATTCTGGATCCGAGTGCCGCATGATGCGGTGCTTCTTTTACAACTTGTGGCGTAGTATATGCTTCTTCTGCAATCTGACGATATGCATCTACAAATTCATCAATGTCATCCTTTGAGTAAGATTCTACAGGCTCTGGGGTAAAAGGTTCTGGAATGATTCTTGGATGATGACTTGTAAAATAATCCTGAAAACCATAATCCACGATTCGTCTGCAGATATCATCTGTCGTTACACCTGTCTCGTCCGTCAATTCTTTCCAGCTCAGTCTTGCCTGTTCTAATCTGTATTTTCCTTTCGCATATGGCAAGGAAATTCCTTTTATGTCCAAAAGTTTTTTCAACATATAATTATTATTTAAAATCGACATTTCTGCAATCTGTTTCATTCCATCCGGACCGAGAGTTCGAATATATGCATAGGTTCTCACAAGAACTGCAGGCACTCCATAAAATTTTCTTAACTTTCCAATGCTATCCTGGCGATTGTAATCCAGATAATATTTTTCTCCGTCAAATTCTACTGTCGGTGCTGCAACAAACTTTGCAAGCTTCTCACATACGCACTGTGCTCCGGCTGCCGGTCCCTGGCATCCGTGCGGTGAAGAAAAGGATTTGTGCAGATTATAATGACACATATCAAATCCTGCATCTCGCGCTCTTGTAATTCCGAACAGTCCATTTAAGTTTGCCTGATCATATACACATAAGCCTCCAGCTGCATGAACAATATCTACAAATTCTTTAATTTTCTCATTGTAGATTCCGGTATCTTCCGGATTGGTAATCATAAGTGCGGCTGTATGTTCAGAAACGGCTGCTTTTAAAGCTTCTATATCTGGCACACCGTTTTCATCTGGATATAAAGTGATTACCTTATACCCAAGCGTTGCAGCAGCACCTGGATTGCCCGGATGCGATAAAATGGTCGTAATAATCTCATTTCGCTGTTCGCCCTCACCTCTGGATTCATGATAAGCACGAATTGTCTCTACATTTGCAAAGATTGCCTGAGTACCACCTCCCGGCTGTAAGCTTACTTTATCCATACCTGAAATTGCCTTGATGTACTGTTCATCCCGATACATAATTTCCAGGATTCCCTGAATGGTCGACTCGTCCTGATATGGATGAACTTCGCTTAATTTTTCAGATTTCACCAATTGTTCGTGTATCTTAGGACTATACTTCATAGTACAGGTTCCAAGCCCGATATCAATATTAAAATCTGTTCCAATCGTCTCCTGAGATAATCTCATATAATGTCTGAGTACCTGCATCTGAGACATTTCCGGAAGCTTCGGTGCTTTTTTTCGAATCAGATTTTTCGGAAGCAACGTTTTTACGGTTCCTGTTGCTTTTGTAACTTTTTCATCTGCTTTGGGAACTAATATCCCTCGTTCACCTGGATTGCCAAGTTTCATAATTATAGGTTCGTCCCATCTTGCTTCGTGGAAATCCCGATTTGTCTTATAATATCCCATCACTATTCCCCCTTTACAATCCGCTTGAGGGCATTACAAAGATGCTCCATCTCTTCTAATGTCGTAATCTCTGATACACAATAAAGTGCACATTGCCCAAGCTCTGGGAAATCATGACTTAAGTCTTTTCCGCCAAATATGTTCTCTTTTAACAATTCTTTATTAATTTCTTCAACCGTCTTTCCAGTCTGGTTAAAATCTATTACAAACTCCTGAAACTTCGCATTCTCAAATCTCTTTGCCCGAACTTTCGGAATCTCATCTAAAATATCCTCCAGATATGCTGCATTCTGAATAATCGTCTCACCGAGTTCGTACATGCCCTGCGGCCCCATACTTGCCAGGTACACACCTGCCGTAATTGCCCAGAGACCTGTTTCTGTTCCAAAATACTCTTTTGCATTCTCACGGCTTCCATGAGAGCTTCGATAATTCATCGCTCTTCCCCATCCATATGTATCTTCTTTCTCTGTCTCTGTAATTCCGTACATATAAGTTGGAAATTGTTCTACCAGATCCATATTCTGATTACATGCAATAAATCCTGCCTGACCACCGCCGAACTGAATGTGCATTCCAAGAGGCTGTATATCTCCACATACAATATCAGCACCCTGATTTACCGGGCTCTCCATAATTCCAAGCGATGCCACCTCTGTCTGTACAACACAATAAGCTCCTGCATCATGTGCCAGTTTTGCAATTTCTTCTCCTCTTGTCTCAAAGTTACCAAGATAAGTTGGATTTTCAAAAAATACAGCCGCAACATTTTTCTTTGCCAACTGTTCTTTCAACTCTTCCAGATCCATAAGTCCTGTCTCTGGTTCATAAGCTATTTTTCTTACTTCTGCCACATTTCTACAATACTGTACGACCTGTGAATATATTTCCGGATTCATAGTCTTCGGAACAAGAATCACTTTTCCAGCCATTCCTTTTTCTCTGACTGCTCTGACTGCCATACGAAGCGAAGATGCCACTGCCTGACCGCCGTCATAAGTTGTATAACTTACAACATCTGTGTCCAGAAGTTCTCCCATCATGCTTGTATATTCAAAGATTGCCTGCATCTTACCATGATCGGAATATGTATCTCCGCAGTAAGCAGTTAGAAACTCGCCTCTGGAATTTATCTCATCGCAGATTGCCGGCACCTGATGTTTGTAACACCCGGCTCCAAGAAAGCTCGTATATTCTTCCGTTGTAATATCACGATTCAAAATTCCCATCACATGTCTTTTCAGTTCATATTCACTTCTGATCGGTTCCGGAATGTCTAATCGTTCTTTATACAACAATTCATCTGGAATTATACTTTTGTAAATATCTTCTACGCTGTTGATCCCCAATTCATCCAACATTGCCTTCTTATTCTCTGGTACACTATTAGGCATATATGGATGCACAAAACTGTTTTCCACAAGAATCACTCCTTTCATGGCAGTTCACTTATTGATTATCTAAATATTTTTATTTATTTCATCCACAACACATACATTAATCTTCAATCAGTGGTTTCGTCAAGCTATTTTGTGAAATTTTTGATATTTTCGAGATATTTCGCAAAAATTAAATAAGAAGTCGACTATTTATCGACTTCTTTAAATATTCCATAATATTTATCTTTACTAATTATTATTTGCAGATTTTTCCTTTATACGACCTTATAAACAGCAGAATCAGAATCTTTGAATATAATTTTATAATACCCCTTTAAATACTCATCTGTATCTGCATCGCCGGTATCTACATGCATCGGCTGCCCGCCAAGTCCTGCCAGTTTTTCTTTTGTTGCTACAATCTCAATCTGTTCTTTACCTACTTTTCTGATTACCCGTGGACTGATCTGCTGGTTTCCTCTTCCTAACAAAAAACCATTTCCGCCAATACAGGTCACCAGAATTTTTACATGACTGTATGAATTGACGCAGTTCCACAATTCTCTTTCATTAGCATCTTGAAGTATGATTTTACCATTTCTGATCACATCCACTCCACGGACAGTTCCGTGGACTTTCTTTTTCCCAGTATCCTCCTGCCCGTCATTTTCACACAATAACTCTTTTATCTTCCAGGTCGTTCCTCCCGGGCCGATAATATAAACCCAGTCCTTTTCCATCCGCAAGATCGCTGCTCTCGCTATTATAGTTGCGGACTCGCCTGACCCCAAATCCAATTCTTTTGCCTTTTGTAAATGTTTTCCATCACTTAATACTTCCAGAAATCCGTACAATTGGGGGCTTACATTTCTGGAATCTAAATCCTTCTCTTCAATATCAAGAACTTCCCTCATTTCATGAGACATCTCTTTTCCTTCAAGCCACCCTGCCAACATCTCACCTGCCTGATATGGATTACAGGCATAACACGCAGAATACATCTTCACTCCTGCCGGGATTCCAAGAACCGTCACATCTGTACCAACAACTTCACAAATGTCCCTTGCAGTCCCATCTCCTCCACAAAACACGAGAAGATCCACACCCTGTTCTTTCATAACTTGTGCACAAAGCTTCGTATCTTCTGCGCTGCTTGTGTCAGCTTTGGGACATGGCACCACATCACATGGAATTTTAAGTTTCTTAAGCAAAGCTTCTCCCATATCCCCTGGTGCACTTAAGATTGAAAAATCATTCTCTCCCACCGATCCTTTATCTCCTGCAACTAAACTTACGGTAAGATCTGCAATTTTACTCATACAGATTTCTGCTCTCTTTGGGGCTGTTCTCTCACAGCCTTCCAGCAAAAGCTCTTCTATTTTTTTGTAATTGTCACTTCCTTTTAGACCGGCTTTTCCACCAATTCCAGCATATGGATTTAGAATAAAACCTATCTTTTTTTTCTTAGTCTCCATCTTTTCCACCTGAGTTTTCGTTCTTTTATTGTAAACTTTTTTATTGCTATTACATTTTAAAACTTTCTTCAGCCCTTTTAGATCAGATGTTATGTCAACCAAACATCTTTATAACAGGAACTCACTCATAACATAGTTGCTGACATCGATTCCACGATCTGTAAGTTTCACAAAGTCTTCGTCATCTTCCAGAAGTCCTTTCTGTTCCATATCTCTTATCACATTTCCATAGACGTCCCCCATGCTCTCACCATACCTCTTAAGAAATTCTTTTTTTGATACACCTTTCATCATACGCAGGCCAAGGAACATCGTCTCTTCCATCTGTGCAGATACAGTTAACTTTTCCGGCTCTTCTCCATAATTAAATCTACTGTTATTAATCAGTGATGCAGCTCCGGTTCCAATCCCCAGATATTCTGTTCGCTCCCAGTATCCGATATTATGTCTGCAAGCATATCCGGGCTTTGCATAATTGGAAATCTCATATCTCATATAACCATACTCTTTAAGTATCTCTTTCGTTCGCCAGTACATTTTCCGCTCTGTCTCCTCATCCGGCAACTCTTCTGCATGGCGTCCTTCTCCATACTCCTCATAAAATGGAGTGCCTTCTTCTACAATCAGGCTGTATGCAGAAATGTGCTCTGGTCCAAGTTTCGCGACTACTCGCAAACTTTCCTCCCAGTCAACAAGTCGTTGTCCCGGTATTGCAGACATCAGATCAATATTTATATTTTCAAATCCTTCTGTACGAGCCAATTGATATGTCTCTACAAATTCTTCATAAGTATGAATCCTTCCAAGTATCTGAAGCTCCCGGTTCTTTGTAGACTGCAATCCAATACTTAATCGGTTAATACCACATCTCTTATAACCGGAAAGTTTATCTGCATCTACCGTTCCCGGATTCATCTCGACTGTAATTTCTGCATCTTTTTCCACGTAAAATGTCTCTCTGACTGCTTCAAAAATATGTTCCATCTGCTCTGCAGTCAAGATAGACGGTGTACCTCCTCCTACAAAAATACTGATGACACGATAAGCCTTTGCCAGATCCGCATAAGCGCGAATATCCTGGCAAAGGCTTTTCACATATGTTTCCCTCTGATCCGCTGTTGACGGACCAGAAAGGAAATCACAATATTTACATTTCTTTACACAAAATGGTATATGAATATATAACTCTAATGGTCTCATTATTTATCATCCAACTTTAATACGCTCATAAATGCTTTCTGCGGAATCTCTACATTTCCAACCTGGCGCATACGTTTTTTACCTTCTTTTTGCTTCTCCAAAAGCTTTCTCTTACGGCTGATATCACCACCATAACATTTCGCAAGCACATCTTTTCGCATAGCTCTTACTGTCTCACGGGCAATAATCTTACCACCAATTGCTGCCTGAATCGGAATCTCAAAGAGCTGTCTTGGTATCTCTTCTTTTAACTTTTCGCACATCTTTCTTCCACGTTCGTACGCTGTATCTGCATGTACAATAAATGAAAGCGCGTCAACTTCTTCTTTATTAACAAGAATATCCAATTTTACAAGTTCAGATTTCTGATATCCATCAAGCTCGTAATCAAAAGAAGCATAACCTCTAGATCTGGACTTCAGAGCGTCAAAGAAATCATAGATAATCTCATTCAAAGGCAGTCTATAATGAAGTACTGCACGAGTTTCTTCTATATATTCCATGCCCTGATACTCTCCACGTCTCTCCTGACAAAGATCCATAATCGCTCCAATAAATTCAGAAGTTACCATAATCTCTGCCTTAACCATAGGTTCTTCCATATACTCAATCTCAGACGGATCCGGAAGATTCGATGGATTCGTAAGTTCAATAACTTCTCCATTGGTTTTATATACTTTATAAATAACTCCCGGTGCTGTTGTCACAAGATCCAGATTATATTCACGCTCCAGACGTTCCTGAATAATTTCCAAATGTAACAGCCCCAGAAAACCACATCGGAATCCAAATCCTAGCGCAATCGATGTCTCTGGTTCAAATTGAAGTGATGCATCGTTTAATTGTAATTTTTCAAGTGCATCACGTAAATCTGGATACTTTGCTCCATCTGCAGGATATAAACCACAATAAACCATAGGATTTACCTTCTTATATCCAGGCAGCGGCTCTTCACACGGATAATCTGCATCCGTAATCGTATCACCCACTTGAGTATCTCCGACATTTTTCAAGCTGGCTGTAATATAACCTACCATACCAGCTTCCAGCTCATCACACGGAATGAACTGTCCGGCTCCAAAGTAACCAACTTCTACAACATCCGCCTCTGCACCTGTTGCCATCATACGAATTCTGGTTCCTTTTCTAACGGTACCTTCACGAAGTCTGCAAAATACGATAACACCTTTATAAGAATCATACAAGGAATCAAAAATCAATGCTTTTAATGGTGCTTTCGGATCTCCGCCTGGTGCCGGAATCTTCTCAACAATCTGTTCCAGAACCTCATCTATATTCAGACCTGTCTTGGCAGAAATGCGTGGCGCATCCTGAGCTTCGATTCCAATCACGTCTTCAATCTCTTCAATTACACGTTCCGGTTCAGCACTCGGAAGATCGACTTTATTAATAACCGGCATAACATCCAGATCATGATCTAACGCCAGGTACACGTTTGCCAATGTCTGTGCTTCCACTCCCTGCGCCGCATCTACAACCAGAATGGCTCCATCACAAGCCGCCAGGCTTCGAGATACTTCATAGTTAAAGTCTACATGCCCCGGTGTATCAATCAAGTTAAAGATATACTCTTCACCATCTTTTGCTTTATATACAGTTCGAACTGCCTGCGCCTTGATCGTAATTCCACGCTCACGCTCCAGTTCCATGTTATCAAGCACCTGTGCCTGCATCTCACGACTTGTTAAAAGCCCTGTCCGCTCTATAATGCGGTCTGCCAATGTTGATTTTCCATGATCAATATGGGCTACAATACAAAAATTACGAATTTTACTTTGATCTATTCCTGCCACTTATTTTCTACCTCTTTATCTTTTCTAGTTATCTTTTATTTTTTTGGTGCACTGTATTTTACAATAAAAAGTTCTACACTCATAGTATCACTCAGGCGTCCTGTCTTTACAGCTTCTTCCGTATTCGCCGCCTCTTCCATAATGTGCTGCAGTTCTTTCATCGTAAAGCTTCTGCTTTGTTGCATATATTTTCCGGCTACAAACGGATGCAGTCCTGCCTTTTTGGCTATTGTACTTTTATCTGCTCCACCATTCATTAAATCTTTCACTTGTAAAAGTAATCGAAACTGCCTTGTCAACAAATACAAAATCCTCATCGGCGGTTCTTTTAATGCCAGCAGATCATAATAATAATCCAATGCCTTTCTCTGCTGCCTTGTCGCTACCGCTTCAATCATAGCAAATATCTGATTCGTGATCTGGGTGGTACAGATTGCATCTATATCTGCCACTGTAATCTCACTTCTTCCTAATGTGTAAGAAAAAAGCTTCTCCATCTCCTGCTCCAGATTCTCCATATCTGTCCCTGTCTGAGACAACATATATTCTGCGGTAGACTGCTTGATCTGCTTACCTTCTCGTTTCATATTACCGGCAAGCCATAAAAGAAGAGTCTTTTCATCCTGTCTTCCAAGTTCAACAACTCTACCTTTTTCTTTGACCGCTTTATACATCTTACTTCGCTTATCCACTTCACTCTCTACAAATATAAAGCAGACGGTCTCCGGCATCTCTTTGATATAATCTGCAAACTTTGCATCTGCATTCTTAAATAAACCTGAGTCTTCAATTACAATTAGTCTGCGATCAGCAAAAAATGGCATCGTTTCTGCCAGATCAATAATCCCCGGCACATCGATTCCTTTTCCTTCATAATGCGCATAGTTCACTGTATCACCTTCCGGAAGCACAGCTTTTGTCAATCTGTCCCGATACTGCTTTTTCAGATAAGCCTCTTCTCCATATAAAAGATAGGCTTGTTTGATATTTCCCGTCTTCAGATCTTCATTCAGATTCTTCATAAGCCTTCGTTTCGCTCCCTTCCTTAAGAGTATACTGAATTTTTCCACCGAATTCAACTGTGATTTCAATTCCTCCACAATTTGCTGTATTGTAAATCCGACTGCCGATTTTTTCAAGCCGTTCCAGTGTTTCTACATGCGGATGACCATACGAATTCTCCACTCCTGCGGAGATTAATGTATAACCTGGTCTTACCAGATTCAAAAACGTTTCTGATGACGAATTCCTGGATCCGTGATGTGCCGCCTTTAACACTTCAATTGTCTTGTCCAAATAATATTTCTGAATCGTTTTACACAACAGCTCTTCCCCTTCTCCTTCTACATCTCCGGTAAATAAAAAATCAAAATCTCGATAGCTAAGCAATAAAATCATGGACGCTGCATTTCCAGTCTCTCCTTGATAATCATCGCCAGGTCCCAGACACACAATCTCCATATCCCCGTCATGTATTTTTTCTCCCGCTTTTATTACAGCTACTGATACTCCATTCTTCCAAGCCATCTTAGCCAGTCTTTTCAAACTGTCATCCCATACTTTTTCTTCCGGAAGGACTATCGTTCCAATCTTTACTCCAACCTTTTGTCGTTCTAACATCTCTTCAATTCCATTTTTGTGATCACTATCTCCATGAGAAACAAATACATAATCCAGTTTTCCTATTCCTTTTGATAATAGATATGGTTCAATCCGATACTGCCCGACTTGTTTAATATCTGTACTTCCACCATCTATCATGCAAGTCATTCTTCCCGGACCTTTCACAAATATTCCATCACCCTGTCCCACATCTAATATAGCCACTTGCATCTGCGTTGCACTTTCAAATCTGTGCAACAAGACAGACAGTCCCACAATAGCCAAATATATTCCTGTCTTTTTCCCAAGCTTTTTGTTGTAAATGCAAACATACCAGGCAAACAATATACACCCATAAAACAAGAAAATCTGCCAAAGCTCTGGCCTTCCCACCACGACTCGCGCACCCGGAAACTGTATCATCCATTCACAGATATATTCATAAACCACAAGAATCCACTCACAAACTTTTAACATCCATTTACCAGAAATACTCAATATCTCCGAAAAGAGCATACAGATAAAGCTCCCGGTTATTCCAAGAGGTAATAAGATTGACATAAGTGGAATTACAAGTAGATTTAAAAATGCTGCATACAATGGAAATTCATAAAAATAATACAATACAATCGGCAAAAGAAACAATTGCATTTCTATGTTGCTTTTTATATTGTCTTTCATAATATCAATTGCTTTCTTTTTGGATGACTCCATATTCTGACCAGGCGGAATCAAAATCAATACTGCAAATACAGCAAGAAATGACAACCAGAATGCTCCATCAAAAATACTCAAAGGTCTCCATAGCAACACCACTGCTACAGCTACGGCTAATGCTGTTATACCATCATAATGCCTTCCGACAATATCTGCACCTACACGAAACAAATACATAATCCCTGCCCTTATAACAGAAACTGTGAAACCGATCATCAGTACATAGAATGCAAAAAAGAAGATTCCAGCAACTCCACCAATCGAAAAACTTCCTGTCGCTTTCCTTAGCAGTTGATAAATTCCTATTCCTATAACCGATAAATGCAGACCCGAAATAGCCAATATATGGCCTATTCCATTTACTTGATATAATTTTTTCGTATTCGGATCCATCTGAGCTCTTTCCCCCAGGATCATCGCTGTCAGAATTCCTCCCTTTTCTTCTCCCAGCTGTTCTAACAGTACCCTTTTCCAACATCTGCGAATATTTTGCAGCATATCCTGAATTTTATTATAATTATAATTTGTGATTTTACAGGATTCGCTCCATATCTTTCCATGGATATTTTGTCTTCTGTAGTAATCTTTTTGATTAAAATTACCTGGATTTCTCGCCATTTCAAAAAATTCGAGTTTTCCATTTGCTTCTACCTCATTTCCGAGCTTTATGTTTATCTTATTTTCATCATAAATGATTATTTTGGATTCTTTTACAAATGATATCTGACCTTCGTGGTCTTTTTTGCTTTGTTGATTTTTTTGATCTTTTTGAATATAAATAGAACAATTTTTCAGATATAATATTTGATACTTTTCTTTTTCTTCTTGTTGATATACCTGGCCTCTGACGATCAGCCAGTCCCCTTCTTCACCATATTTTTCAATGGGAGAAGGTCGAAGTTCTTTTACAAACTTCGCACCTGCTCCAATTGTCAGAATTCCAATTAAAAATGCGATCACCAGGCATATACTGCACAGTGGTCTGTTTTTCAAATTTATGACTCCTTTACAATATCTTCTCGTTCGCTCAACGGTTTGCTAAGATCTACCGTATCCTGATACTTAAGGTTCGAATCTCCATTAATCAATATCTGTACTTGTGACGCACTGCCACTACGAATGATAGAATTTACAATTGAATAAATTGTCACTTCTGGCTGCACATCTATAATATTTAAAAATCCATTATCAAAATTCACATAACAGATATCGTCTTTTACTGACACCCCAATTAACACTGTATCTGGTGGAATCACTTTCTTATGTTCCTCCCCGGAAGGTCCTCGCATCAATTGTTCCACAATCAGTTTTTCTTTTAATATATTACTATTATACCGGACATAATCTTTCTCCACTTCCAATTTTTCACCAGCACTATCTGAAAAGAATAATTCAAGATCTGCGCCCTGGTATGTATGAAGTGTAGACCCTGTATTTTGGACAAAATCATCTGCATTCATAGCTCCGATATCATTCCCCTGTGAATCTTGTAACGGTTCATCTCCGATATAAAATTTTACAGAATTCACTCCGTCAATTTGTATCAGTGACTGTACCATCGATGCCCGAAAAAGTAATTCTGGTACTTTTTCTACTTTCTTATATCTGTCATTAAAAGAAATCTCCAGACGTCCGCTTATAAGTTCCCATTTTTCAACCTTGACTCCTTCCGGAAACGCACTCTTTTTTTCCACATCTTCTGGATTTTTCTTAAGAGTTTTTAACATCGATTCGATTTGTTTCTCTGTCGTATCTCCATCGATCTGACATTTTTCCTGTTCTAACGCCGTTGCCTGCGTATTAACATAGTATAATTCATACGCATCATCTTCCATATCGTTCTTTTTACAAGCTGTAAGAATCAACACGCAAAAAAACAGACATAAACATACTCTATATTTTTTTTGTTTATTCATAATTTCCGCTCCCTCCTATGAAACATAAGTCAACGGAATTTTTACTGTAAATGTAGTTCCTTTTCCCAGCTGGCTGTAGACTCTGATTGCTCCTCTGTGCATAACAATTGCACTCCTTGCAATTGCAAGTCCGAGCCCAGTTCCTCCTATTTCTCGTGAATGAGACTTGTCTACCCGATAAAATCTTTCAAAAATATGATCCGTCTCTTCTTGTGCAATTCCAATTCCGGAATCCGCTACTTCAATATAAAACAACTTATGATCCGCATTCAAAGCAACATGGACCCATCCATTTTCGTGATTGTACTTAATTGCATTTTCCACCAGATTTGTAATAGCAAGTGAGAGTTTGACCTCATCAACTTCTGCTGTCACCGGACGAAAACTTTCAAATACAACTTCAATATTACGCTTTGCCGCAATTGGACGAAGCTGCTTTAAAATCCGCTCTACCAATGCATTAATATTCACGGATGATATATTCAATGTATCGGCAGTCTTATCCATTTTTACAAGAGAAAGCAGATCATTAATAATCTTATTCTCTCGTTCTATTTCTTCAGACAAATCTCCCATGAACTCCTTATACAACTCTACCGGAACCTCTTCCTGCGCAAGCAAGGAATCTGATAATACTTTCATAGAAGTCAATGGCGTCTTCAGTTCATGAGACACATTTGACACAAATTCCTTTCGAGAATCATCCAATACGCGAAGACGTTCCAGCATCTTATTAAATGCTTCTGTCATCTGAACTGTTTCTGTATAAGCATTTTCATGAAGTGTACTCTCATCATAACCTGCCGTTGCATTTTCAAGTGATCTGGTAATCCTCACAAATGGACGCACCATAAGTTTGCTCAACACCAACGATACAAGTATCCAAATAATTAAAATGATACCTCCAACAGTCTGGGCGCTGACCTTCAGTTCATGAAGTGTATCGACAATTGTATCCGTTGATACACTGACAAGCATTACTCCCTTTACGGTATCTGTCTGCGCATATGTAATTGGCGATGTCACTTCAATATAACGATTTTCTGCATCATAATGACTGGTTCCGCGTCCTTTGGAACACTGGATCACATCTCCTGACACAATCGTTTTTCCATCATCCATTCCATATGTATCTTCCACAATTTGAAAATTTTCATCGATCAACATCACCCGGCCATTATAGATATTCGTCAACTGGTCCAGTTCTGTCTGTATAATATCTGAATTTTTTCCTTTTGGATAATCAGTATTACCTAATTGATTACATAGAATTGTACATTGACTTTGAATCTCGGCAGTGCGCACATTCACCGCCCGTTTTTCATAAGTATTAAGGAGTACTCCTTCAATAATCAATACTGGTATCACTCCCGCCAAAATCAAAAGGAGAGCAAATTGAAATCGGAGACTCCCTAATCTACTTCTTTTAAAATACTTCTTAACTCCTAAAATAATAACCAACTCCCCACTTCGTATGTACATACTTTGGATCACTTGGATTCTTCTCTATCTTCTCCCGAAGCCTTCGAATATGTACATCGACCGTTCTGGCATCGCCTGGATATTCATATCCCCATACGATATTCAGAAGGTTCTCTCGACTATATACTTTATCCTGATTCGTTGCAAGAAGTTCCAAAAGGTCAAATTCCTTCGCTGTAAGATTCACTTCATGATCTCCGATTACCACTCTTCTACCTTCGCAGTCAATCTTCATATCACCTTTTACAATCTGTTTGCCACTGATTTTTTCTTCTGTCCGTTTTCCGGTCCGACGCATAATTGCTTTGATTCTTGCTTTTACTTCCAAAATATTAAACGGCTTCGTAATATAATCATCTGCTCCATACTCCAGTCCAAGAATCTTATCCATATCATCGCCTTTTGCTGTCAGCATTACAATTGGAACATCCGAAAACTCTCGCACTTGTTGGCACACCTGAAAACCATCCATCTTAGGAAGCATTACATCCAAAAGAACTATATTATACTTATTCTCCCGAATCAACTTCAGCGCTTCTTCTCCATCATATGCACAATCTACATCCATGCCATCTTGTTCCAAACTAAAACGTATTCCTTTTACAATCAGTTTTTCATCATCTACTACTAATACTTTTCTGCTCATTGCCAGTCTCCCCTGTCAGATCTTAATCTGATCTTTTAATTTCTGAAAGGTCCCCTTTTTAATTCCTTCTACTTCCATAAGTTCCTCTACGGAACGAAATTCCCCATGTTCTTCCCGGTATTGTAAAATCGCCTGCGCTCTTACTTCACCGATTCCATTCAATGTCATCAGTTCTTCTTTCGTTGCAGTATTCAGATTCACTTTCCCTGAATCCTCAGTTTCAGCATCTCTTGCATCTTTCCCACCTTGTCCAACTGCTATCTGAGATGCAAACTTTCCAGAATCAATTTCTTCCTGCGATGGGACGTACAGTTGCTGTTCATCTCTCAAAAGTTCTGCCTGGTTCAAATAAGAAAAAGCGGCAGTATCGGTCATACCTCCTGCTGCCTCTATTGCTTCGTATACTCTACTTCCGGCTTCAAGCTCATAGACTCCCGGATGCTTCACGTTGCCGCACACGTGTACATACAATTCCCGTAATCCTTCTTCACTTTCTGCCTTTTCATTCTCACTATCCTGCAAGTCCTCACCGGAATCCTCGTAGGACTTCTCCTCTTGATCCGCACGTTCTTCTTGCACAGGCACTTCTTTCAGCTCAAGTTCATCACTATTGTCTTTCCGACATCCTACGCTCATAACTGTAATAAATAATATTATTACAACCTGTATCAAATACCTGGAAATATACCTTATCTTACTCATATATCCTCCTTTGTAATTCTCATACAAAGCAGTTCATACCCTCGAAATGTAAGACACATTTATTGTACTATTTCCATTGAAAAATTGCAACTCCGACAAGCGCAATTCCCATGCCGATTACCTTTCTCCATTCCAATGGTTCTTTCTCCACCCCGAACATTCCCAAAAGTTCGATAATATACGCAACAATCAACTGTGATATAACGATCAGAAGTGCTGCTTTTGCAGGGCCAAGCTGATTCATAGCCTGTATAACTGTCAGTGTAATTCCTGCTCCGATCACACCTCCCAGCAACAGATATTTCGGTTCAACTTTTCCAAGCATCATCACATCATCTCTTCCGGCGATCAGCCATGCTGCCAGACACACTGCAAATGCTGTTAATTGGACCCAGGCATTACTGACCCACATGCCTGTTGTCTTTGTAACTTCTGTATTAAACACTCCCTGAATACTCATAAGAGCCCCTGATAAAAGTGCTATAAAAAAACCGATCATCTGTCTATACCTCCCTGTGTTCAGAATATAGTATATCCAATGACCGGCTCCATTATTACTCTTTATGAAATGTTATTTTCTACAATACTTTCTTTAAGATTTTGATCATCTCGTCCACATGCTCTTTTTCAATAATAAGCGGAGGCACAAGACGGAGTACATTTCCTTTTGCACTGATAATCAAAAGACCTTCTTTTAGTGCTTCCATACTGATCTCGCCTACAGGCTTTTTGACCTTGATCCCCTGGATCAGGCCAAGTCCTCTTCGCTCAAGTACTCCTTCATGTTCTGCAACAAGTTCATCTAACTTTTCTGCCATGTAAGCTCCGATTTCACGTACATGTGCTACAAGATCGTATTTTTCAAATAATTCAATCGTCTTGGCAACCGCTGCACACGCCAGTGGATTTCCACCATAAGTCGTACCATGGTCTCCCGGCTCAAGGGAATATTCTGCCACTTCTTTTGTCATGGCAAATGCTCCGACCGGAACTCCGTTTCCAATCGCTTTTGCCATCGTCATGATATCCGGCTTTACACCATATCCCTGCCATGCAAACATAGAACCGGTGCGCCCCATACCACATTGAATCTCATCACAGATCAGAAGAATTCCTTCTTCATCGCAAAGTTTGCGAAGTCCTTTCATAAATTCATCCGTGGCCGGAGTGATTCCGCCTTCACCTTGGAGAGCTTCCAGAATAATCGCGCATGTCTTATCACTGACCAGTGCCTTCACACTTTCAAGATCGTTGTATTTCGCAAATTTCACACCTGGAATCAACGGTTCAAATGGAGTTCTGTAATGTTCTGTACCTGTAACAGACAACGCTCCCATACTTCTTCCATGGAAAGAGTCTTCCATAGCAATAAACTCATAACGTCCGGTTCCTTTTTTATATGCATATTTTCTGGCTGCTTTCAATGCACCTTCAATTGCCTCTGTACCACTGTTCGTAAAAAACACTTTATCCATCTCAGATATTTTCAAAAGTGCTTTTGCCGCTTTTCCACAAGTTGTATTATAATACAGATTTGAAGTATGTGTCAGAAGATCAATTTGATTTTTCAGCGCTTCTTTAAATTCTTCATTGCTGTATCCCAGGCCACACACTGCAATTCCTGCGGCAAAGTCCAGATATTTCTTTCCTTCTGTATCGCTGAGATATACTCCTTCACCATGATCCAGGACAACCGGAAAACGATTATATGTATGCACCAGTTCAGAGTTTGTCTCTTCCATATAAATCTTTGTCTGATTATTCTCCATCATAATACCTTCTCTCACTATCATTTAAAATGGCTGTACCGATTCCTTTATTTGTAAATATTTCCAACAGTAAGCAGTGTGGAATTCTTCCATCCAAAATATGTACTCTGGATACTCCACTTTCGATGGCTTCAATACAGTTATTGATCTTCGGAAGCATTCCACCGCCGATATACCCATCTTCTACCAGTTCATGTGCAGCAGATATCGTCAACTCTGAAATCAATGTAGCCGGATCCTTCGGGTCTTTATATACACCTTCAATATCTGTCAGGAATGCAAGTTTCTCTGCCTTCATTGCTTTTGCAATAGCACATGCAGCGTCATCTGCATTGATGTTGTATGTATTATTTTCGTCATCCAGACCTACCGGGCAAATAATTGGGAGAAAATCTTTCTCAAGAAGATCATATAAAATATCTGTATTTACCTTTGTCACATCACCAACAAATCCAATGTCCTCGCCATCTGCATATTTTTTTTCTACAGAGAGAAGTCTTCCGTCTTTACCGCTGATACCGATTGCGCGAACCCCCAGGCTTTCTACAAGTTGAACCAAGCTCTTATTTACTTTTCCAAGAACCATCTCTGCAAGCTCCATCGTTGCTTCATCTGTCACACGAAGCCCGTTTTTGAACTCCGGTTTCATTCCGACTTTTTGAATCCAACGACTGATTTCCTTGCCGCCGCCATGTACAATGATTGGTTTGAATCCTACCAGTTTCAGAAGTGTTACATCCTGAATAACTCTTGCTTTGAGTTCTTCATCTACCATAGCACTTCCGCCATATTTTACTACAATAATCTTACGGTTAAAACGTTGGATATATGGAAGCGCCTCAATCAGCACCTCTGCTTTATCCAAATATTGCTGCATATCTTTATTCATGTCCAAAACTTCCCTTCTGATTTTTGTATGTCAAATTACAATATTCTGTAATTAACTTCTGTAATCTGCATTGATATTAATATATTCATGTGTCAGATCACAGCCCCATGCTGTTGCACTGTACGAACCCATCTTAATATCTGCTGTCGCAGTAATCTCTGATTCAGACAGGATCTTTGTTGCTACTTCTTCACTGTAATCAGTTGCAACACCATTTTCAATAATCTGAAGCTTTCCTGCTTTACTTTCAAAGAACAGATCTACCTTTTCCGGATCAAACTGTGCTCCGGAATATCCCATTGCGCAGAGAATTCTGCCCCAGTTTGCATCATGTCCGGCAATCGCTGCCTTTGTAAGATTAGAGCATACCACAGATTTTGCAAGTGTTTTTGCCTGCTGAATACTCTCAGCTCCTACAACCTTTACCTCAAATAAAGCAGTTGCTCCCTCACCATCTCCTGCCATTTTCTTGGCAAGTGTCTCATTTACCATGTGAAGTGCCTCTTTAAATGTCTCATATTCTGAAGTACCATAAGTAATCTCCGGATTACCTGCCAGACCATTTGCAAGAAGAATTGCAGTATCATTTGTAGAAGTGTCTCCATCTACAGAAATCATATTATAAGTATCTTCCACATCTTCACTCAGTGCTTTCTGAAGTGCCTCTTTGGTAATAGATGCATCTGTTGTAATAAATGCAAGCATTGTACACATATTCGGGTGAATCATACCTGAACCTTTAGACATTCCGCCAATCGTCACTGTCTTTCCACCAATTTCAATCTCTACTGCCATCTCTTTTTCTACAGTATCGGTTGTCATAATCGCCAAAGCCGCATCATGTCCACTTTCTAAGTCTTCTGCTTTTTTCCCTGCCAGCACCTGGATTCCATCCACCAGTTTCTGCATCGGAAGCTGCATTCCGATTACACCTGTTGAACCGACCAGAACACCTGCTGCGTCAATGTTCAGCGCTTTTGCTGCTGCCTCGGCTGTCTCTTTACAGTAGCCCATACCTTCTTCACCGGTACATGCATTGGCAATACCTGAATTTACAACAACTGCCTGTACACCCACTCCGCTGTCTACAACCTGTCGATCCCATTTAACCGGAGCTGCTTTTACGACATTCGTTGTAAATGTGCCTGCTGATACACATGGCACCCGACTATAGATCACCGCCATATCGGTGCGTCCCTGATACTTGATTCCTGCTGCTGTACTTGCAGCCGCATATCCTTTTGCAGCTGTTACGCCGCCTTTTATCTGCTTCATATATTCCTCCATCATAATTCCATTTTCGAACTTTATCTTACTGAATAAATGCGGTAATATTTGCCTCATTTAAAATAAATTCATAATAATTCAGGTCTTCTCGCTTCTTCCATCCTATTTCTTTCCAAAAAGCATTTCCTATATCATTCTTTGTAAATGCAATAAGTGAAACATTATTGATTCCTTCTGCTTTTAATGCTTCCATTGCAAATACAACCATTGATTTCCCGATTCCACGCATGCGATAGTTTTCATCTACACACACATGATAAAGGCAGCCTCGTCGTCCATCATGTCCGCAAAGGATTGCACCTACAATCTTGTCATCCTCTACTGCTACTACACTTGTTGTAGGATTTCTTTTTAAGAAACGTTCCACACCTTCTTTGGAATCATCTACACTTCGAATTCCAAATCCATGTATTTTCATCCAAAGTGCATGTACTTGTTCATAATCTTCAACTGTCATTATTCTTATCATTTTCTGTCTCTCCGCAGGTTCTTTCTTATGGGAACATCGGAACAAGTTCAAGTCCTTCATTTTCCGGAAGTCCAAAAAGAAGGTTCATATTCTGAACTGCCTGTCCGGCTGCACCTTTTACAAGATTGTCAATAGCTCCCATCATAACAATCCGGTTCGTTCTCGGATCTAATTTGAATCCAATATCTACATAATTGCTTCCTTCAACCCATTTAGTCTCTGGACATACTCCTTCGCCCAGCACTCGGACAAATGGTTCCTCTGCATAATACTTATCATAAATTGCCTTTATCTCTTCACCCGTAACCTCTTTTTTCAATGTAGCATACTCAGTTGCCAGAATTCCTCGATTCATCGGCACCAGATGTGGTGTAAAGCTGATTGTCACATTTTCACCGGAAGCATATCCAAGCTGTTCTTCAATCTCTGGTGTATGTCTGTGAGTTGCAACACCATAAGCTTTCATATTCTCATTAACTTCACAGAAAAGATTCGGAACCTTTGCTCCTCTTCCTGCTCCTGATGTGCCTGATTTTGCATCTACGATCAGTGTACTCATATCGATCACACCCTCTTTTGCCAAAGGGTACGCAGTTAAGATAGAACATGTTGTATAACATCCAGGATTTGCAATCAGCCTTGCACCTTTCACTTTTTCCCGGTTCACTTCACACAATCCATAGACAGCCTCCTCTATAAACTGTGGACTCTTATGTTCGATACCATACCATTTTTCATATACTGTTACATCTTTGATTCGAAAATCTGCACTTAAATCTATGATTTTAGTCTTACTTAATATATTCTCATTGATAACAGATGCAAGGAATCCCTGTGGTGTTGCTGTAAAAATCACATCCACCTGATCTGCAAGTGCTTCTATATTATCGTCCATACATGTTGCATCCACGATTTGAAACATGTTTCGGTATACATCTGCATATTTCTGATCGATATAGCTTCTGGAACCATACCATACAATCTTTGCGTCTTTATGTCCCATTAAAATACGAACGAGTTCGCCACCGGCATAACCTGTGGCACCGATGATTCCTACTTTTATCATTTTTTGCACCTTCCTTATATTTTAAAATCTGATTACAATGCATGATTATACAACTTACATGTATATTATTCAAGTATTTGTGTATAACTTTTTTATTATTATGCATATTATCCAATGTTTTGCATGCTTTTACTTATTTTCACAGCACATTTTAATCTCACTTCTTACACTTTTATGGGCGAATCTGTCCATCTCCGAAAATCACATACTTTGTTGTGGTGAGTGCTTCTAGCCCCATCGGTCCTCTGGCATGTAATTTCTGAGTGCTGATTCCGATTTCTGCTCCGAATCCGAATTCAAAACCATCCGTGAATCTAGTTGAGGCATTTACATACACTGCGGCTGCATCGATTTCCTCCTGGAATTTTAATGCATTTGCATAATCTTTCGTAATGATTGACTCTGAATGTCCCGTATTATATTTATTTATATGCGCAATTGCTTCTTCTATAGATGAAACTGTCTTTACTGATATGATTGCATCCAAATATTCTGTTCCCCAGTCTTCTTCCGTTGCCGGTTTGATTTCCGGAATAATCTGACAGATACGTTCGTCGCCTCTGACTTCCACTTCTTTCTCCTTAAGCGCCTGATAAATAGCCGGAACTGCCTGATCTGCTATCTTTTCATGGATGACCAGTGATTCGCAAGCATTACATACTCCAAGGCGCTGCGTCTTTGCATTCACGATAATCGGAACTGCCATATCAAGATCTGCCGTCTCATCTACAAAAATGTGACAGTTTCCGGTTCCTGTCTCAATAACAGGGACAGTACTGTTCTGAACTACATTTGCAATCAGTCCGGCGCCACCTCTAGGAATCAGAACATCAATATATTCATTTAACTTCATCATCTGATTGACGACCGCACGGTCTGTATTTTCAACAAGAAGAATTGCGTCTTCCGGAAGATTACATTTTTTCAAACCGTCCTGAATCACTTTCGTCACAGCAAGATTAGAGTAAATTGCATCAGATCCTCCACGAAGGATTACTACATTTCCTGTCTTAAAGCAAAGTCCAAAAGCATCCGCCGTAACATTTGGGCGTGATTCATAGATGATTCCGACTACTCCAAGCGGAACCACTCTTTTTCCGATACGAAGACCATTCGGTCTGACTTTTTCCCACAAAGTCGCGCCAATCGGATCTTCCAGATCTGCAATCTGTCTGAGACCTTCTGCCATTCCAGCAATTCTTTCTTCTGTCAGGCGAAGACGATCAATAAGAGAAGGTTTCATTCCTTCTTTTTCGGCCTTCTTAATATCTTTCTCATTCTCTTGCATGAGATAGTTTTTCTGCTCTTCCAGTTCTCTTGCGACCTTACGAAGTCCTTCATTTTTCTGGTTCTGCGAAAGATGCTGCACCTGTGCAGAAACTGCTTTTGCACGCTTTCCAATCTCGTGTATGTAATCCATATAACGTCCTCCCGTTTTTTATATTTAAAATAATTTTCTTAAAATTGCAAATAGACAAGATATACATCTTGTCTATTTTATCTTATTCCTTTGAAATGATTTGTCAAGTTATTGATTTTTATCGTCTAAGCTTCATCAATTGCTTTTCCAATATCATGCCTCATATATTTATTATCAAATTTTACCCATTCAGTTGCCGCATAAGCATTCGCTCTTGCTTCTTTTAAATCTTTTCCTTTTGCAGTCACGCCAAGTACACGACCTCCGTTTGTAACGATCTGATCTCCGTCAAACTTTGTTCCGGCATGGAAGCAATAATAACCATCGTGTTTATCAAACTCCTCTAATCCTGTAATTGGAAGTCCTTTGTCATATTTCACCGGATATCCGTCACTTGCCAGTACGACGCACACTGCCGCATTATCTTCGAACTGAAGATCAATCTGATCCAATGTTCCGTCAATGCAGGCTTCCATAACTTCAATAATATCATTCTTCATTCTTGGAAGTACAACCTGTGCCTCCGGATCTCCGAATCTTGCATTATACTCCAATACTTTTGGTCCATCTGGTGTCAACATCAGGCCAAAGAAAATGATACCCTTAAATGGACGTCCTTCTGCTTTCATAGCATCCACGGTTGCCTGATATACATATTTGTTGCAGAAATCTTCTACTTCTTTTGTATAGAACGGACTTGGTGAAAATGTTCCCATTCCTCCTGTATTCAGTCCTGTATCACCATCTCCTGCACGTTTATGATCCTGCGCACTTGTCATAGTTTTGATTGTATTTCCATCTACGAAAGAAAGTACTGAAACTTCTCGTCCAGTCATAAACTCCTCAATGACCATCTCATTTCCGGCAGAACCAAATTTCTTATCCAGCATAATTTCTTTTACACCGTCTTTTGCTTCTTCCAGTGTATTACAGATCAGTACCCCTTTTCCAAGTGCAAGTCCGTCTGCTTTTAAAACGATTGGGAATTTTGCTTCCGTTTCAAGATACTTGATTGCTGCATCTGGATCTGTAAAATTCTCATATGCTGCAGTAGGGATATTATATTTTTTCATCAGATCTTTAGAAAATGCCTTAGATCCTTCCAGGATTGCTGCATTTTTCTTTGGTCCGAATGCGCGGATTCCAGCTGCTTCCAGTTCGTCTACAAGACCACCCACGAGCGGATCATCCATTCCAACAATAACAAGATCGACTTCTTTTTCTTTTGCAAATGCCACAATCTTATCAAATTCCATTGCTCCGATTGGTGCACATTCTGCAAGGCTTGCAATTCCTGCATTTCCAGGAACACAGTAAATCTTATCTGCTTTCTCACTCTTTGCTACGCTCTGGGCAATTGCATGCTCTCTTCCGCCGCCACCTACGATTAATACCTTCATCTTATTCCCTCCTGTTGCTATATGATATGCGTTTTTCCGTCTTCTACCTTTACTTTTTCATTTGCAATGAGATCAATAGCTTTTGGAAGAATCTTCCATTCTGCCTGCTCCATCACTCGTCTTTGCAATACTTCCGGAGTATCTCCTTCTTCTACTTCCACTGCTTTTTGTAAAAGAATCGGACCAGTATCCGTTCCTTCATCTACAAAATGCACTGTTGCTCCTACAACTTTAACGCCTCTTGAAAGTGCCGCCTCATGGACTTTCAGCCCATAGTAACCCGTTCCACAAAAAGATGGAATTAGCGACGGATGAATATTAATAATGCGATTGCGATATTTTGCGATCATCTCCGGCGGAATCACTACTAAAAATCCTGCCAGCACGATTAAATCCGGATTTAGCTCATCAATTTTTTCCAGAAATTTTTCATTAAATTCCGCACGGCTCTCATAATCCTTTGGAGAAATGCAGCAATTAGCAATTCCGTGATTCTTTGCTCTCTCCAAAGCATATGCATTTTTATTATTACTGATCACACCTGCAATCTTCGTATTCGTAATCGTTCCATTCTCCACCGCATCAATAATAGCCTGAAGATTCGTTCCGCCACCAGATACAAGAACTACTACATTTAACATAATGTAACTCCCTTTTCTCCGGCCTCAATATGACCGATCACATACGGTTTGTCTCCTGTTGCTTTAATTGCTTCCATAGTCTTATCTACATCAGCAGGATCAACTGCAACAATCATTCCAATACCCATGTTGTATGTATTATACATCGCATGCTCTTCGACATTTCCTTCTTTTGCAAGTTTGGTGAAAATAGGTGGAATCGGATAGCTGTCTTTTTTCACCACTGCTCTTACACCGTCGATTAACATTCTTGGGATATTCTCATAGAATCCACCACCAGTAATATGACTGCATGCCTTTACTGTAACACCAGCATTTTTAATGCTCTTTAATGCTTTTACATAAATTCTTGTAGGTGCAAGAAGTGCCTCTCCAAGTGTCGTACCAAGATCATCATAATATGTATCCAGAGACTCTTTTGTCATCTCAAAAACTTTTCTCACAAGAGAAAATCCATTGCTGTGAACTCCTGTAGATGCCATACCGATCAGAACATCTCCATCTTTTAAGTTCTCGCCTGTGATCATATCTTTTTTGTCACAAACTCCAACTGCAAATCCTGCCAGATCGTATTCATCTTCCGGCATCAGACCCGGATGTTCTGCAGTCTCTCCACCAATCAATGCTGCCTCAGACTGAAGACATCCTTCTGCAACACCACCGACAATAGATGCAATCTTTTCCGGATAATTCTTTCCACATGCAATATAATCCAGGAAGAATAATGGTTCTCCTCCTGCACATGCGAT
Organism: uncultured Dorea sp.; assembly: GCA_934307335.1. Classification (GTDB taxonomy): domain Bacteria; phylum Bacillota; class Clostridia; order Lachnospirales; family Lachnospiraceae; genus Dorea. Next base: position 51,849 of record CAKRCL010000004.1, read on the forward strand.
ATCGTTCACACACATTGCAACTGCGTCAATACCAATTGTATCATGCTTGTCCATGATCATGGCAAGTTTTACTTTTGTTCCGCAACCGTCTGTTCCGGAAAGAAGAACAGGCTCTTCCATCTCTTTGATTTTTGCAAGAGAAAATGCTCCGGAAAATCCTCCCAGCCCACCAAGCACCTCTTCACGCATGGTTTTTTTCACATGCTCTTTCATAAGTTCTACTGATTTGTAACCAGCTTCGATATCCACACCTGCATTCTTGTAATCCATAACTCGTCTCCTTACGTACTTCTAAATTTTATTTATTTCTATTCTATCTATTTATTTAGCTGCCAAATATGCTTCATATCCAATCGCATCAAGTTTTGCTGCCTTTGCCTTTACCGCCTCTTTCTGCTCGGCCGTATAATCTTTTAACTTCTTAAGCAGACTCTCATCTGATGCTGCAAGAATCTTTGCTGCAAGAATTGCTGCGTTCTTTGCCCCATCAATAGCTACAGTTGCTACCGGAACTCCCGGTGGCATCTGCATAATTGAAAATACAGCGTCCATTCCGTCCAGATTCTTTCCTGAAAGTGGAACTCCAATAACCGGAAGACTAAATAATGCCGCACACATACCCGGAAGAGCTGCTGCCATTCCTGCTCCTGCAATCATTACTTTCATTCCTCTTCCTTCTGCACTTCGTGTCCACTCGATCAGTTCATCCGGCTCACGGTGTGCAGAGATGATTGTCATCTCATAATCAATTCCTAATTCTTCCAGCATTGCTGCCGCTTTACTCATGACCTTTAAGTCCGAGTCGCTTCCCATTACAATTCCTACTCTTGGCATAGCATTCATCCTTTCTTATAAGCTTAACAAATAAATCATACCCTATTTATTAGAATTTTTCAATGGTTCATTTAAAATCTCTGTCCCTGGAAGTACAAATATTCCATCGCGAATAATTTCAATCTCTTTTCCGTCCACACATTCTACAGTAATACTCTTTAACTCTTCATATGGAATCGTAATATCTGTATGACAATGGAAATATGCTGCAGACACATCTTCCTTTCTATGAATAGACACAGAATTGTCTCTTGCCACAATCTCTTTTCCATTCGGATTATAAACTTTAATATCCTCTGCCCAACTGTAACAAGTATCTCCCACTGCAAAATGCGGTCCCATCTTCTCTGCAATCAAAATCGGCATCTTATCAGCGATATTATATTTCTTTGCTGCTACATAGGCAGTTGTGTTCGTACCGATTGCAAATTCCCCAAGAGGCAATGTCGGATGTCTGTAAAGTACATTATCTAAAAAATACTCCTTATTCTCCAACTCCCTTTCAAAGTTCTTACAACTATAATCTGCAACCATTCCATTTGCAAAAGTCACTTCCAGATCTTTATATAAAAGTTCATTCAAATAAACCTGACTGACATGAAGTACCCCATTCGTTCCTTCCAGTACCGGAGATGTAAATACTTCGCCAACCGGAATATTCACATCTGCCACACAATTTTCAAATATTGTCTCCTTCTTTGAATCAGACAACTTATAAAGCTGTACTCTCAAATCTGTATGATTTTCACCGGCCCCAAGAATATGCACACTGCTTCCCTGGTCCAACGCATCAATAATTGTCTGCTGTACTTTTTCATAGACTTTTGCATCTAACGTATTAATCTTGATGATCTCATCAAAGATTTCCTCATACTGCTCTCCGATTTCAGGAACTGGATATGCTACAATTGTAAAGCTTCTCTCATCTCCCGGGATATAAGTATTCACGATCTGGCTGGATTTACTGTCATATTCCAACGAAATCTCTTTTTGCTTCTCATCTAATTTTACCGACTCTGCCTTTGATATCGGTGTAAATGGTTCTTCTCCAAATGTCTCCATACAAGCCGGTCCTGCATGTCTTCTTGCAAGATCCTTATGCTGTTCATAAGTTGTCCTCATCACTTCCAGTTTACGTTCCATAAACTGACGGTCAAGAATCAGGCCCTGATCATCCTTATGATCGTACTCATACTGCTTATTTGCAATTCCACCATAATAACCGATCTTTAAATGCTGTCTCTTTGTAAGAACACTGACCCCTGCTCTGTAAATCGTAGGCTCCAGTCCCATTTTCCGGAAATTCTCTATGGCAATTCGTATTACACGCTCAAATCCTAATGTGTAACGAATATTGACCGTTGATTTCTTCGACAGGTCTTTTCCTGTATTCACAAAACCAATTCGATATCCTTCTGTATACACATCCGCCATCTTCTCTATGATCTCCTGTGGCAGTTCATTCAAATGTATCGCAGTACGTTTTTCATTTTCACTGATATACTCTCCATAATAATAGAGATAGCGCACATCTGTAAGATCACTGTTCATGATCAGATCCACTGCAAAATTATCTGTCGGATCTAATTGTTCCCGAATGCGATCTGCTGAAAAAACATCACAATAATCACTGGCATACCAGTAAACGGTCTGTCTCACAGATTCATACTCTGGTTCTTCCTCTTCTTCAAACTGGTTGTAAACTTCAATGAATAATTCAAACAATATATCCAGATATTCCGTCTTCTTTTCAAATGTATAAGGAATTGCACCTCTCAGTTCCGTATACAAAAAACTTAAAAGCTGACCAAATTCCATACCAAACTGTTGTACTGCGTATGTTGGATTCGCATAGCTTTTCTCATATCGTTCTCCTTGTATATCCTCATACAACTGTGTATTCCAGCTTTCCAATTCTTCTTGATTCAGCTTATAATACTCACCACTGTCTATCTTTTCTTTTAATTTATCGATAAAAAGCGCAAAATCAGCCAGTGTCCGGAAATAATCCCGGTATTTTTCACTGACTGTATTTTCACTCTTTATATTCTTTATTCTTTCAATTGCTAATTCATATCTGATGTCTGTCATTTACACAAGCCCCCTGATAAATATTGCTGCTATACCTGCCAGAACCAGTCCGCTTACACCAATCCCGATTTTACAGGTTACATATTTCTTTTCTCTTTCCTTTAGCCCTTTCAGACCAAGCCTGAATCCATAGACTGCCAGTGCAATCAATACAAAGCACAGAAATCCTACGATAATTCCAACATTTCCTTTCATTAGAAATGATACAAGGATCATCGCAAATAAAATCACTACACAAAGCACCGCCATGATGCAAGACTGAATTCCTTTTTTCGCATGTTTTAATGTCTTCTGACCATATTTTGTTTTCACACGTTTACTGCGTTTTTTCTTATCTTTTCCTGCCATGTCTCCTCCTTATCGCTGCACAGATTACAAATATAATATGTCCTGCCACTCCTCCTATCGTATTGAGCAAAATATCATCAACGTCAAAGCTTCCGACTTTTGTAAGAAGCTGGAAAATCTCTACACACAAACTCAGTCCAAAGCTCCAAAACAATGTAGAAAAACAGCTTCTGTATTTGCTCGCCATAGGTAAAAAGAACCCGAATGGCATAAATATAATCACATTTCCAAACAGGTTCGTAAACATTGCAAAAAATCCCAACTGATAACGGTATTTCCAAAATCTTTTAATTTCTTTGAACAAGACGAGATTATAATGATATTCCTGCATCTCGCCTGTTCTTCCATACCAGTCGGAAAATATAAGAAAATATATCAGGAATCCAATGTAAAGAACAAACAAAACTTTTCCAAGTCCCCGGATTGCTTTTCTTTTTTTGGAATTCAAAAATATAGCTTCCTTTCCGTCCAGCCAAATGTCTTATTCTCTGATCTTCTCAGATTTTAAAACGTAAGTCCTTTTTTATTTTTCAACAATTTTGCCCCACTGACAATTGAAATTATCCCTGTTGCCACACCTGTAACCATTACAATAATTCCTACTGTAATTCCCGCTGCTCCTGCAAGGCTCATCGTTTTATATATTTTTTCGTTCATACGAATTCTCCTATCTATTTTGCACCGTACTGCTCATAGTATGCGTCGATTGCTGCCTTTAATGTATCGTCAATGATAACTCTTCCCTGACACTCTTTGTTGTACAGGTGCTCAACAACATCTGCCATACTTACAATTGCTGATGTCTCAAATCCATACAGATCTTTAATCTCATCAAGGGCACATTTTTCTCCGCCTTTTCCAACTTCCATACGATTCAAAGATACCATAAGTCCTACAATTGTAACATCAGCAGCTCCCTTTACCTTCGGAACAGTCTCTTCCATGGATTTTCCAGAAGTTGTTACGTCCTCGATCATTATCACACGGTCACCATCTTTTAACTTGCTTCCAAGAAAGCTTCCCTTATCTGCACCGTGATCTTTCTCTTCTTTACGATCTGAACAATAACGAACTTCTTTTCCGTATAATTCGCTATAAGCAATTGCAGTTACGACTCCAAGCGGGATTCCTTTGTATGCAGGTCCAAATAATACATCAAAATCATCTCCGTATGTCTCATGGATTGCTTTTGCATAGTACTCTCCAAGTCTCTTAAGCTGTGAACCTGTCACATAAGCTCCTGCATTCATAAAAAATGGGGATTTTCTTCCGCTCTTTAATGTGAATTCTCCAAATTTGAGCACATCGCTCTCTACCATAAAATCAATAAATTCCTGTTTGTAAGCTTCCATTATTATTCTTCCTCCATATTCTACAGGTACATACACCTGATACATTCTTTTATTTCTTTCTATCTTACCATAACCCTATAATATTTTCAATTTGTAACTGAAACTCACATTGAAAATCACATTGACAACTTGCTTTCCCAAATGCTATACTCTCAGACAGGGAATGAGGTTCTCCCTCAATTACGATTGAAACCGCCAAAAGGCTGATGACTTCTGTGAATCACACAGGGGTTACCAGCTTTTTTTATTACCAAAAAGGAGTTTATACAATGACAAAAGAAAAGCAAGAACATTTAATTTTACAGATTAAATATGCATTTCTCGCATTAATCGTGGGAATATGTGTAGGAATTGTAGATACTATATTCGGACGGGGATTGTTAGTAATTTCTGCCTTTCGCACCGTTCATTATCAATATCTGCTTCCATTCCTTCCACTGGCTGGGCTTCTGATTATCTGGTTATATCAACATTTCAGCAGTCTTAGCCTGAAAGGCATGTCACTGATTTTTGAAACCGGGCAGAAAAAACGAGAAGAAATTCCACTGGCACTTGTTCCATTAGTCATGATTGGCACATGGATTACACATCTTTTCGGCGGTAGTGCCGGCCGCGAAGGTGTTGCCGTACAGATTGGTGCTACGATTTCACACGAAGCCGGACGCAGACTTCATATAAAAGAAAAGACACCAGTCATGCTTATCACCGGTATGGCAGCAGGATTCGGTGGATTATTCCAGACTCCTCTGGCGGCTGTATTTTTTGCCATGGAAGTGATTGTTGCCGGATATATGGAATATGATGCACTTCTCCCGGCGTTGATTGCAGCATATACTGCCTCCACGACCTCTCATATGCTTGGTCTTGAAAAATTTGCAGTAAATATTACGAAAAACTGGAACATTTCCGGCGGCAGGGACGTTTTAATGTTGATTATTCTTGGAGTGGCTTTTGGTCTTACAGGCCGCTGCTTTTCTGTTCTTTTGCAGAAAGCAAAAAAAATGTTCGGTGAAAAAGTTTCCAATTCTTTTATCCGAATCGGTGCTTTTGCAATTCCACTTGCAATCCTACTTTTTTTAATCCACAGTGGACGCTATACCGGACTTGGAACTAATCTGATTTCCGCTTCATTTGCCGGAGAAACCATATACGGATATGACTGGATTTTAAAATTACTTTTTACAATCTTCACACTGGCAATCGGTTTCCAGGGTGGTGAAGTCACGCCTTTGTTTTCCATCGGTGCTTCCCTTGGAATTATCCTTGGCTCACTTCTTGGAATTCCACCTGTAATCTGTGCTGCCCTGGGGTATGCCGCAGTTTTCGGAAGTGCAACCAATACTTTAATAGCCCCGATTCTAATTGGCCTTGAGGTTTTCGGCAATCAGAACATCATTCCACTTGTACTGGTATGCATCATTGCCTATCTGGTAGGTGGAAATTGTTCCATTTATGGAGCACAGCAGAAAGCATTGTGTAAATTTGAAGAATAAATAATCTTCTTCAGAAAATATATCAAAAATAGAAATGGTACAAACCTTCAAGATCTTGGAAATATAATGCTTGAAAGGATTGTACCATTTTATATCTATATATTTTTCATATTTTAATATAGTCAGAATTGTTTTTATCTTACTCTACAATGCCAACCATATCTGCCACATTCTCAAAGCCGTTTTTCTTCATATAAGCTTCGATTCCATCGATGACTTCCATCGTCACTGCCGGATTGTGGAAGTTTGCAGTTCCTACAGATACTGCACTTGCTCCTGCCAAGATGAACTCAATTGCATCTTCCGCACTTGCGATTCCACCCATTCCGATAATTGGAATATTTACTGCATGTGCTGCCTGATATACCATACGGACAGCTACCGGTTTCACGATCGGTCCTGACACTCCACCTGTCTTATTTGCCAGTGCAAATGTCTTACGCTCAATATCAATTTTCATTCCTGTCAGCGTATTGATCAGGGAAATCGCATCTGCTCCACCTGCTTCAGCTGCCTTTGCAATCTCTGTGATATCTGTAACATTCGGTGTCAGTTTCATAATAACCGGCTGTTTTGCAATCTTCTTGATCTGTGCAGTCAATTTTTCCACATTCTTAGCATCTTGTCCGAATGCCAAAAATCCGGCATTAACATTTGGACAGGAAATATTGATTTCCATCATATCGATTGGTTCATCAGCCAGACGTTCTACTACTCTGAAATATTCTTCCGGAGCATGACCACACACATTTACAATGATTTTTGTATCGTACTTCTGAAGAAACGGAATATCTCTTTCACAAAACAGATCAATTCCAGGATTCTGAAGTCCGATTGCATTCATCATACCACCATAGACTTCTGCTACACGTGGTGTCGGATTTCCGGCCCAAGGTACATCTGCCACACCCTTTGTCGTGATAGCTCCAAGTCGGTTCAAATCAACAAATTCAGAAAATTCTTCTCCGGAACCAAATGTTCCCGATGCCACTGTGACAGGATTTTTCCATTCTACACCGGCGATGTTCACATTCATATTCATTAGATTTCCACCTCCGTAGCAAGAAATACTGGTCCATCTTTGCAAATACGCTTATTATGCACATTACTGTGTGCATCTTTCTCTTTTGTCTTGCATACACATCCAAGACAGGCTCCGATTCCACAAGCCATACGCTCCTCCAAGGATACATAGCATACTATGTTGTGTTCCTGTGCATACTGCTTGATTGCGCGAAGCATAGGAGTCGGACCACAAGCATAGATCATATCTGCTTCCAGCTCATTTTCGCGAATTGCATCCATAACATTACCAGTTGTTCCAACACTTCCATTCTCTGTGGAAATGTATAATTCCCCGTTCTGCTCAAATTCTTCTTTTAAAAATGTCTGAGCATCACGATAACCTACAACAATCTGTTTTTTCTCACAAGTCATCTGCTTTGCAAGTTCCAGAATCGGCGGCACACCAATTCCACCACCCATCAGGAATACTTTCTTTCCTTCTGCCTCTTCATATGGAAATCCATTTCCAAGAGGTCCTATAATTGGAATGCTGTCTCCTGTTTTTAATTTTGAAAATTCTTCTGTTCCGGTATTCTCTCCGGTCACTCTATATACGACACGAAGACGACTGTCTTCTTTATTGATCTCACAAATACTGATCGGACGCGGCAATAATTTTGTTGCATCCTTTGTATACATAGAAATAAATTGTCCCGGTCTGGCTGTCTGAGCTGCCTCTGTATGGATCCACATACTGAAGATTCCATCTGCAATCTGCTCCTGAGAGACAACCATTGCCTGTTCTTTCTTTCTATCTGCCATCTTATCTTGCCTCCAATGCTCCTCTAATATCAGCAACCATATCTTCAACTGCAGCTCTGGATGCATCTGCAAATGCTTCCTCACCGAATTTTGCATATTTTTCCTGCTTGTATGCAGCAATAATTCCACGGGAAGAGTTTACGATTGCTCCAAGTCCATCTTCATTAAAGAAATGTACCAGATCTTTTCCTTTTCCACCCTGTGCTCCGTATCCTGGAACAAGAATGTAAGATTTTGGCATTACTTTGCGAAGTACTTTTCCCATCTCTGGATAAGTTGCACCAACTACAGCACCAATATAGCTGTACTCATCGCCCATACAGTCAGCTCCCCACTGAGCAACCTTCTCTCCGACCAGTTCATAAAGCGGACGTCCATCGATCAATTGATCCTGGAATTCTCCACTGGATGGATTAGATGTCTTAACAAGAATAAAAAGACCTTTCTTTTCTTCTTTACAAACATCAATAAATGGATTGACACCATCTGATCCCAAATATGGATTGACTGTTACAAAATCTTCATCAAATGGTGCATATGTCTTGCTGCCAACCTGTACTTTTCCAATATGGCCAACTGCATAAGCGGAAGATGTAGATCCAATATCTCCACGCTTGATATCTCCAATCACAACAAGTCCTTTTGACTTGCAATAATCTACTGTCTTTTTAAATGCGGCAAGTCCCGGAATACCAAATTGCTCATACATAGCGATCTGCGGTTTTACAGCCGGAATCAGATCATAAGTCTTATCTACGATTTCCTTATTAAACTGCCATATAGCTTCAGCTGCACCCTCAAGTGTCTCACCGAACTCTGAAAAAGCTTTCTTTTGAATATGCTCCGGAATATATTTTAACATCGGATCCAGCCCAACAACGATTGGAGCTCCTGTCTTTTTAATATTTGCAACTAACTGATTAATCACAATCTTATCCTCCTGCTTCTATCTTTATAATAGTTTTGTTAATAATTACATATTTAATTTATTTTACCACATCCACCGCTCACTTGACAAGAAATCAATCCGTTTTCTCCTCTTCCTCCTTACTACAGTCACAAACTAGTCAAAATGTACATCATTTCTTCTTTTTTTTAGTCACTGCTTACATTGTTCACATTTTCTTTTTGAACTATACTGATATCAGATTACAGGAAAACAACTTATTTTCTTATAGGAGGACCAGACAAATGGCAAGTTTATCATTAGAGGGAATTCAGAAAGTATATTCTAATGGATTCCAGGCAGTTAAAGACTTTAATCTTGAAATCGCAGACAAAGAGTTCATCATCTTCGTTGGACCTTCCGGATGTGGTAAATCTACAACACTTCGTATGATCGCAGGTCTGGAGGACATTTCCGGCGGTACTCTGAAGATTGACGGAAAAGTAATGAACAATGTAGAGCCAAAGGACAGAGATATCGCTATGGTATTCCAGAACTACGCTCTTTATCCACATATGACAGTATATGATAACATGGCTTTCGGACTGAAACTTCGTAAAGTACCGAAGGACGAAATTGACAAAAAGGTTCGTGAGGCTGCAAGAATCCTTGACCTTGAGAAACTTCTTGA